>NZ_DCEA01000063.1:0-34625 GCF_002316705.1 Syntrophomonas sp. UBA1041 | reverse complement strand
CTTCGCCAGTGCTCCCAGCATCTCGTGCGGGGATTTGCAGGTGGAGAGATTCGGCAACAAATCCGGATAGAAGTGTTCACAGAATTTGATCCAGCCCGGGCTACAGGAAGTGATCATCGGAAGTACGCCGCCGTTCTGCATTCTGTGCAGCAACTCGTGTCCTTCCTCAATGATGGTCAAGTCTGCCGCAAAGTCTGTATCAAAAATGGCATCAAAGCCCATCATACGTAAAGCGGTGGCCATCTTGCCGGTTACTACGGAACCCACCGGCATACCGACTTCTTCCCCAAGGGCCACTCTGATGGCTGGCGCAGGCTGAACGACAACATGTTTGTTCGGATCAGCCAAGGCTCTCCAAACTTCGCCGGTTTTGTCGGGCTCATACAGCGCACCGACCGGGCAAGCCTGGATGCATTGACCGCACAGCGCACAGGCGACCTCGCCCAAAGGAACGTCTCCAGCGGCGGCCACCCGCGTCTCGAATCCGCGGTTTACCATGCCAAGGGCGGATACACCCTGGATTTCTTTACAGACTGTCACACAGCGTCTGCAGAGAATACACTTTCTTTGATCACGAATGACCGACGGATTGGAGTCGTCAATGCAGGTCTCGGGATTAGCCCCCTGGAAGCGCACCTGGCGGACACCAAGTTCTTCTGCGAGACGCTGCAATTCGCAGTTCAGGTTGCGTACGCAAGTTAAGCATTCAAACGGATGGTTGCTCAGAATGAGCTCCATAACGGCTTTGCGTGCCGTACGCACCATGGCGGTATTAGTATTGACAACCATACCTTCTTCTACGGGCAAAACGCAAGAGGCATGCAGCCCGCGCTTCCCCTGTACTTCAACAATACACATCCGACAAGCGCCGATAGCCTGGACATTCTCCAAGTAACATAAGGTTGGGATGCGAACTCCGGCTTTTCTGGCGGCCTCAAGGACCGTGCTGCCCTTGTCAACAGAAACAGCGCGCCCGTCAATCGTCAGGTTTACATTTCCCACAATCGCTGCCTCCTTTCCTTAGCCGCGTCTAATGGCTTTAAACGGACATTTTTCCATACAGGCACCACAACGGATACATTCCGCCGGATCAATCACGTATGGCTTTTTGATTTCGCCAGAAATGGCATTGGACGGACAATGCTTCGCGCATATGCCGCATCCTTTACACATTTCGGGAATGATGACGTAATTCATCAGAGAACGGCACACCCCTGCCGGGCACTGCTTATCTCTGATGTGCGCCAGATATTCATTCCGGAAATGTTTGATCGTTGAAAGAACCGGATTCGGAGAAGTCTGTCCCAGACCACAAAGTGCGGACGCCTTAATTATCGAGGCTAACTCATAAAGATTATCAATGTCTTCTTCTCTACCTTCGCCATTGGTAATTCTTTCGAGTATCTCCAACATTCTCTTGGTGCCAATGCGACACGGCGGGCATTTTCCGCAGGATTCGTCACAGGTAAAATCAAGGAAGAAACGCGCCACGTCGACCATACATTTAGTATCGTCCATGACAATCAGACCTCCGGATCCCATCATGGCGCCGGCTTTAGTAAGGGCGTCATACTCGAGGGGGAGATCAAAATGCTCTTCTGTCAGACAAGCACCCGAAGGTCCGCCGATCTGAGCCGCCTTAAACTTTCTGCCATTGGGGATGCCTCCGCCGAGTTCGAAGATTACTTCGCGGAGGGTTGTACCCATCGGTACTTCTACCAAACCGGTATTAACAACATTACCGGCCAGGGCGAATACTTTGGTGCCTTTGCTGTCGGCGGTTCCCATAGCCGCAAAAGCTTCGCCGCCCCGGGTCATGATCCAGGGGACGTTGGCAAAAGTTTCAACATTATTGATATTAGTGGGTTTACCCCAAAAACCGTAGACTGACGGATACGGAGGCTTGAGGCGGGGCATACCCCGTTCTCCTTCCAGAGAAGCGATTAAGGCAGTTTCTTCTCCACAGACAAAAGCGCCGGCCCCCTGCTTGATGCGGATATCAAAACTAAATTCGCTGTTGAGTATATGCTCGCCTAACAAACCCGCATCACGGGCCGTTTCAATGGCGATCGACAGCCGCTTGATGGCTAGAGGATACTCGGCGCGGCAATAGATGATGCCTTCTTTAGCCCCGATAGCATAACCCGCGATCGTCATTCCCTCCAGCACCGCATGGGGATCCCCTTCCAGAACACTGCGGTCCATGAACGCTCCGGGATCGCCCTCATCAGCATTGCACACCACATATTTGGTTTCCCCGGGTTGTTTTCTGGTGTCCTGCCACTTAAACCAGGTGGGAAAGCCAGCTCCGCCGCGCCCCCTCAACCCTGATGCTTTGATTTCGTCTATGACCTCTTCGGGGGTCATAAGGATTGCTTTCTCCAGGGCCTTATATCCTCCGGCCAGACGATAATCAGCCAGTGATTCCGGATCAATATGACCGCAATTGCGCAGGGCCACCCGCACCTGACGGCTCAGGAAATCTTCGCCTTTATCCTGGACGGTGGTTAAATATTCTTCAAGCGGGCCAGTGCCATCCTGATGGGCCTTGACTATCTCCTGCAGCCGCCGGGCATTGACCTTCCCGTAAGAGTAGACCGAACCGCCATCTTCGATGATGTCTATCAGTGGCTCCTGATAGCACATGCCGCTACAGCCGGTTTGCTGTTTTTCGATGGAGAACCCCGCCGCCTGCTGCAGTTTATCCAGTTCATCCCATACTTCCAGGGCCCCGGCGGCGATACCGCAACTTCCCAGACCAACTCTTACTTTCATGCTGTTTCACCTTCCCCGGTCACCGCTGATTCGGCGCTGTATATCTTTTTGATCACTGCCCTGGCTTTATCTGGCGTCAATGGCCCGTAGGCCTGCCCGTCAATCATCATCACCGGAGCCAGGCTGCAGCAGCCCAGACAGGCGGCCGTATCCAGAGTAAAAACCCCGTCGGCAGTGGTCTCACCGATTTCGACCTGCAATTCCTCACAGAGGGCAGTGGCGATTCGGTCCGCTCCGTTGACATGGCAGGCCGTCCCCTGGCACAGCAGTATCAGGTGTTTACCCACCGGCTTCAAGCGGAACTGAGTGTAAAAGGTTGCCGCCCCATATACCTTGGAAGGCTTCAGTTTCAGTTCCCGGGCGATGGCTGCCAACGCCCCCATGGGAAGATAGCCGTAGATGGCCTGGGTCTCTTGCAAAACCGTAATCAAACTGCCGGGCTGATTCCGGTAACGATCCAGCACGCTTTTGATCAAGGTCAAATCCACACCGTTGTTATTAAAGGCTGTCTCCCAACGTTTTTGATGGCTACAACCACATGTCACCTCTCCTACCCCCTTATATAAAAACCAGCTTGTAATGCCTCATTAAAGCAAAGGTTGGGTTAATTGTTAAACCATTTGAGCCGGTTTGTAAACACTCTGCCCGAAATAATATTGTATACCTGTAAGACGCCATAAGGCTACTGGCAAACCTTCTCATTAAGAAAACAGGGCGAGCGACGGAAGCGAAGAACAAGGCGCACAATAGGCCCGCGATTAAGGCGTACAAATAGTACGTTGATTGAGCGGACCTATTGAGCAACGCAGTTATTCGCTTTTGTCGACGGTCTGACAGGGCTTAAAAGCCCTGCCGTTTAGGTATCATCGATTTTTACCAGGCTGCCTAATCTTTTAACTCCGCGTCAAGAGCGCCATTGATGATGTTTTGAATATCATGGAACATGTTGATAAAATGGGTTTCGGCTGCAAAAAATTCCGCAATCTCCGGGTACTGGTTCAAGGCGGCCAGCTCCTGGGACAACTCGCTCAGTAACTCTGCCGGCAGTTCCTCTCCCAAGATGTGGGCCCGGTTTACCTCCATCTGCCGGGCGCGCACTTTCAATATCTTATCTTTATAATCAGGATGCTGATCGATTGCCTGTTTTGCTGCCAGGTAATGTTTAAAAGCCCGGCACTGTTTGATGGACCTCGCCAATTCATGGGCTTTGTCAAAGGGATTGATCTCGGTCATCTAATCACTTCCTTAAAATAATCAGCAGCTCATTTGATGCGGAGAAGGGCTAGCGAAGCTCTACCACCATCTCCACTTCACAGGCTGCCCCCAGGGGCAGGGCATTAACCCCCACTGCTGCTCTGGCATGTTTACCGTTGACCCCGAAAAGATTCTCCAACAATTGAGAGGCGCCGTTCAAGACCTGGGGCTGGGCTGTGAAGTCGGAGTCACACCGTATATATCCCGTTATCTTCACTATCCTCACCAGCTGCCCCCAATCAGCAAGGTTCTTTTTGAGCACTGCCAGGCAGTTTATAGCCGCTTGCCTGCAGGCCGACTGTCCCTCCTCTATGCTGAGCTCGCTGCCCACTTTGCCCTTATAGGATAAAATACCCTGATCCATAGGCAGCTGTCCGGAAATAAACAAGAGGTTGCCGCTTCTAACTGCGGGTACATAAGCTGCCAGAGGCGCATTGACCTCGGGCAGCACGATGCCCGATTCCCGCAAACGCTTCTCTACGTCCATTATATCATCTCCTTCTACCTGACTACTCCTTGCATAACGGCCACTATAAACACAACATAGAACAACCCGCTGAACAGCAGGGATACGCCGCTGATATAGGCCCGGCGGCGCAATTGCCAAAGCAGGAATGCAGCCGACACTAAAGCCAGAGAGCCGGACAGCAAAGCGCCACTATTCAGCCGCCATTCTGTCATCATAATACCTAGGGCCGGGATTACAGAACCCTGGAAAACCATGGCTCCGGTGATATTCCCCAGGGCCAGGGTATCTTTCTCCCGGGAAATCCAGATTATACTGTTGAATTTCTCCGGCAGCTCGGTGGCGATAGGGGCAATAATGATAGCCAGCACAAATGCCGGAACCGCATATAACTGGGCCAACTCGGTAATGGAGTTTACAAACATATTGGCCCCCAGCACAATGAGAAGCAGAGCGCACAGGACCTGAACAAGCACAATGCCCAGTGAGGGCGGACAATGTTTTTTGGCAAAATAGCATGCCGGGAGCTGTTCATCCGACTCGATATCCCGTTCCTGGCTCACCATAGCGATCACATACCATACGTAGAGTCCAACCATCAGCAGCGCGATGATCACTTTGAGGGCCTTGAGGCTTTCAGGAATCAGTCCGCACCCCAGGGCCAGGACGAATACCACCAGGAAAAAGCTCAGATCGCGCGACATGCTGGAAAAGTCAGCCCGAACCCGGTATCCATGAATTCGCCTGCCTCTAAACACCACTACCGCAGCCCCGGTTACGAACATGGCCAGGGTGGACAGCATCAGAGGGGCGCCCAGAATAGCGCCGATACCGATCTCATGTCCGGCCCCGCCTCCATTGCCAAATAAAATGGCGATAATGGGAATAATGGTTTCCGGCAGGGCTGTGCCCACTGCAGCCAGGACACTCCCCACTGCACCTTCAGAAAGGTTCAGTTTCTGGCCCAGCCATTCAACTCCGTTAACAAATATCTCCGCACCAGCTAGAATGATTCCTAGACTGATCAATAATATTACAATATCGCTCATCAATTGCTCCTTTTCGCACAATGGCGCACCCCATAGGTGCGCAATGCTAAAATGACCTCCTCCAACTGGAGTGGTCTGTAAATAGTATACCGTTACCGATTTGCCTATACAACAGTACTGCTTCAAGATCTGGCCATGATCCGGTCGCAGCAGGCCTGCAATTTCTTAAGCGGCTTTTTATGCCAGGTCCGGGCATTATGGGTCAACCTGAGGGTTATTCCTGGCTCAAAAATCTATATGGCGCAAAAATAACAATTGAAAATCAGGATGGTCGGCTAATTCAACACAAGTCAGGTTTTGCTTCATTTGCCCCATCTGCTGACGGGCCTGCGGGTTGATAAGATAACAAATGGCGCCCCGCCCGGCGGCATTGCCAAGATTATGAATCAGATCGGGGTTGACCGCCGGCAAAATACCAGCCTTGATGGCATGTTCAGGATTCAGGTAATTTCCAAAAGCGCCCGCTAAAAAGACCGCTTTAAGCGCTTCCACCTTTGTCCCGCTCTCCCGCATCAAAATCTCAATGGCGGCGCGTACAGCACCTTTGGCCAGTTGCAAGCTGCGTACATCTTCCTGGCTCAATACCAGCGGTACGCCCTGATAGGATTTTTCAGACGGAACTATGACAAGTTCCCTTCCTTGTGATCCGGCCCTTATTTCCGGCCTTCCTTCCATAAAGCTGCCATTGGCTGCAACCATGTCATTATTCAAGAGCCAGGCCAATAAGTCGACCAGAGCCGAGCCGCACATACCCCGCGGTTCTCCGTTGCCCAATACATGATAGTCCAGCCGGCCGTCATTCCACTGAAAATGGTCGATAGCTCCGTGAACGGCCCTCATTCCGCAGCGAATACCGGCCCCTTCAAAGGCTGGGCCGGCTGCAGCGGAGGCTGCCCACATTCCTTTCTGGCCGGCTAGAATCACTTCGCTGTTAGTGCCGATGTCTATAAACAGATACGGCAAGGGCGGCGGGCACGGCAGAGTCAACAACCCGGCCAGGGCGTCAGAGCCGATAAAACCCCGGGCTTGCGGCGGTATGACCAGCAGAGCTTCACGGTGGGCCGCTAGGCCTACTGCCCCGGCCCGGCAACTGTAAGCATCAGTGATTATGCCGCTAAAAGGGGCGGCGGCCAAACCCGCCGGATTTAAGCCTAAAACAAAATGGGTCATAACCGGATTTCCTACCACAACCAGCCGGTAGACCTGATCGGGCAGGCTTTTACACTGCCTGACAAGGCTGGCGATCAGAGTATTGGCGTTGTTGACGATCACTTGATGCAGGGTTTGCAGGCCATCGTCATGACTCAAACAATAGTCCAGGCGGGAAATGATGTTGTCACCATAGACGCGCTGCATATTGGGCATGGTGGTTGTAGCGACGGTCTGACCGGTTTCCAGATCCAGCAGTGAGCCTACCAGGCTGGTGGTGCCCACATCCAGGGCTACCCCATAAAGATCCTGCCGGGAGCGGCCGGCGTATATCAATTGCCGGTCTTCTGTCAGCAAAGCATTTAATTCAAGAACTGGCCGGTCGGTCCTATCCAGGCTGTGCAATTCATTGAGATCGGCAATACTCAAGTTGAGGTGCAGATTTGGCAAGGACTTTTGCAGCCGTTCCTGTATGGAAACCGGATTATGCCGGTCCTGACCCGGCAAATATATCTTTTTATGCATGACCATGGGCGGCGCAGCCGTTTCAGACATTAACCGGGGCACCGGGGCGGCAGTAAAAGGCTGGCCTTCAAGAAACACTTTAAGGCCCTGGGTCGCCGGGATGCGGCAGGCCAGACGCATGCCCGCCTTGATTTCTTCAGGGAGCAGCAGGTAGCGCTCCGCTTCATCCGGCGGGTTAAGCGGGCCTTCTATCTTGAGTTTGCACTTCCCGCAGATCCTTTTTCCGCCGCAGGGGCCAGCCGTTATCAGGCCATGGGCCACCAGGGCTTCCCACAGATTCTGCCCCGGATAGGACCAGATGGGTGCCGAGGGTTTATCGTCATATGTGATTTCGATCTTTATGAGTTCATCCATTTTCTCACCATTTTGTTCTTTAGGCTATTATAACCAATAAAAAAGGCGGCTTCTAGCCGCCTTCCAGGACTATACTTTATTTTGTTTCTGACATCAAAGCATAAGAGAATACAAATACCCAGAGCAAGGCTGAAACCACTGCGATAGTAGCCATATTGAGACCCTGGCCCTGCTCAAACGCCGAATTTCCCAGAGAGTACATGACGTTAAAAGCTACAGCGCCCAGCGCCGTTAGTATAAAAATTCCCTTTTTAGTGCCGGCTGGCATCGTTCTTTTCTTGGCCCATCCACAGAATTTCAGAAAAATGAATACCGTTAAAATGATTACCAATAAGGTAAAAAGAGGACCGTTGTAAAAAACCCCGCTAGCTGCCTGCTCCGATCCGAACAACAACATCTTTCTTCACCCCCCTTTATCTCTTTAGTAAGTATATTATAATTCGAGCAAAGGTAAAACAAGGAACTTGAAGATTTATTATCTCACCCCGTTACTCCCTGCTTTCGCTAGGTTATGTATTCTCTAAAAAATCCTTTATTCCTTCAAAGAGCGTCATATTTTTTGTGAAAAGGGATATTTCCCCGTTGCTTTACAATTGGCCGCCTATTCATTATAATATACCCTGCATGAATTGATATCGGGCGGCAAGTAAATCAGATAGTCGCAGGTTTAAACCTGAGGAAAGTCGGAGCTCCGCAGGGCAAGGTGCTGGATAACGT
Source organism: Syntrophomonas sp. UBA1041 (assembly GCF_002316705.1). Classification (NCBI taxonomy): domain Bacteria; kingdom Bacillati; phylum Bacillota; class Clostridia; order Eubacteriales; family Syntrophomonadaceae; genus Syntrophomonas; species Syntrophomonas sp. UBA1041. Next base: position 26,336 of record NZ_DCEA01000063.1, on the reverse strand, counting down.
CCAGTGGGGGCGACCCTAAGGCTAGTGCCACAGAAACAGACCGCCCCGCATTCGCGGGGTAAGGGTGGAAAGGCGAGGTAAGAGCTCACCAGCGTTTAGGCGACTAAACGGCTCGGTAAACCCCACCTGGAGCAAGACCGAATAGAGGAACCATGAGGTTGCCCGCCTCGTTCCCGGGTTAGGTCGCAAGAGGTGTCAGGCAACTGGCATCCCAGATAGATGACTATCGAATACAGAACTCCGCTTACAGATTTGCTTGCCCATCAATTCAAACACTTTTTAAGGACATAAAAAAAGAGGTATACGAGGTATACCTCTTTTTTTATATAGCTATTTCTTTTTTGCGCCTTTCTTCTTAGCGGTCACTTTGACGGGTATTTTTACCGCAACCGCTTCCTTAAGGGATTTGCCAGGCTTGAATGCCGGAACTTTAGTGGCAGGAACCTTAATTTCTTCCCCGGTCGCCGGGCTGATAACCTTTCTTTCCTTGCGGTCGCGTACTTCGAAACTTCCGAAACCGATGATTTGCACTTTATCCCCGCCAGCCAGGGCCTTTTGAATGGCTTCCACCGTAGCATCCAGGGCTTTGGCAGCATCCTTCTGGGTGATTTCTGCCTTCTCCGCTATTGACTTAACAAGTTCCGATTTGTTCACGACATAGTCCTCCCTTATGTTATTTTATTAACCATATTTTACATTCCCCAAAAAAACGGCAATTCCTGCTATTAAAAATCTTTTTCGGAATTTTTTTTGAAAAATATAGGCTTAAAACTGTTATATACATTTTACCTGTTAAAAAAGGCTTTTATGCATGGAGTCCCAATTTTACGGTGCATTCCATTTTATTCCATTTCGAGGCATCCTGCCGGGATATTGGCACAATTGCATATACTGTTGCCTTATCGATTATAAAAGCCTAAAACAAGGGCTTTCTTTCAGTTTGAGAATCTCCGGGGAAAGCTTTTGATGTCTGCATTCATCTTCCAACAGAGCGCTTACCAGAGCGATCATATGCTTCTCCAGTTCCTGATGTCCGGCATCGATTACGTTCATACCCTTAAGGCGCGCTTCTTGAGCTTCATGGTATTTTACATCCCCGGTTATGACCACATCGGCCGCTTCAGGATTGATCCGTGCCAGCAAAGACCCTCCGGAACCGCTGATCATGGCGACCCGCTGCACCATTTGTCGATAATTTCCTACTACGCGAACCCCCTGGCAGCCAAAAACCGTTTTAACTTTTCCGGCCAGTGACTCCAGTGAGCAGGGCTGTGCCAGCCGGCCTCTGCGTCCCATACTATAAATACGGCCGCCGTTAGCCAGACGGTAAACGTCGTAAGCGACCTCCTCATAAGGATGCGCGGAGTGCATGGCCTTGAGCACCCGATTTAAACCGCTCTGTTCTACAACTGTCTCCAGACGGTATTCCTCAACCTCTTCCAGCACCCCGACAGAGCCGATAAATGGCTGACTTCCGTCCTCAGGACGGAAGCTGCCGATTCCCGGGGTGCGGAAACTGCAAGCCGAGTACTTGCCGATATGCCCGGCCCCTGCCTCAGCCATAGCCTTTTGCACCGCTTTTACATGACTGAACGGTACATAGACCACGACTTTGCATAGTTCATCCCGCTGGTCCGCCAATAACGGCTCAATGTCCTGTAATCGCAGCATTTCTGCGAGGTGCTGGTTTAAACCCTGGGGGGCCGCATCCAGATTGGTGTGCGCTGCGTAAACCGTTATGCCTTTGGCAATCAACTCATATACCATCTTCCCCCAGGCCGTATCCGCTTCCAGTCTTTTAACACCCTGAAAAAATAAGGGGTGATGGGTGATGATCATATCCGTCTCGAGATGCAAAGCCTCTGCGAGCACTTCAGGCTCCAGCTCCAGAGCCACCCCCACTTTTTTTACCGGGGCAAGATATGAGCCCAGCTGCAGTCCGGAATTATCCCAGGATGCTGCCAGATAGGGCGGATAGTGGTGCTCTAATATCGCAGTGATATCCTTAACCTGATTTGCCATCGATTATTTCCTCCAATTCCCGGCCCATCAATTCATATTTCAGCCGCTTGCTTTGATTCTGGGGCTGTTTGGAAAGGGACAGGTTTTGACAGCGGGCTTTAAGCCTGCGCCGGCAATAAGTCAGGTACTCCAGTTCAATGCTGTCCCGGGCTTGGAGTAGCTGTGGCCCCACTTCCAACTCCAGGGCGGACAGCCGGTAGGGACGGTCGCCGGGCTGGTAGCTGAAAAGGACAAAGAAGCGCCCCCTGCTTCTTACCACCCGTTCATCAATGAGCGGCCAGCCCTTTGCGGCCAGCAAAAGGCGGGGTACCGCAGGACGGGTCATGGGCTGCAGGACCAAACGCGCAAATGATGAGGTCAGATGCCAGTCCCGTCTCAATATCTCAGCCATAAGGTCGCCTCCCATGCCCATGATGACGACAGTATGAACCTCACCCCAGGCTAAAGCCTCTAAGCCATTTCCTTGCCGGACCGCAATACGGTCTGACCAGGGTGAAGTCTCAATATGCTCCCGGGCGCGCTGATAAGGGCCATCCCCCCATTCAGTAGCGACTACCTGTGGAGCCAGACCCTTTTCCAGCAGAAAACATGGCAGCTGGCCATGGTCAGTTCCGATATCAGCCACCGCGCCGCCAGGGATGATCATCCGGCTGGCTGCCAACAAGCGTTGGTCAATAGTAGCCATGAGGGCTCCTTTCCATGTATTATAGTTAATATAACCCAGGCAAAATCGCGGGGCAAGCCAGTCCACCGAGTTATACGGTTCGAGCATTTCGTCACACCCATTTTTAAGGAGGTATATGATGGTTACCAACCATGTCATCACCTGTTTCATGGAAAGCCAGGGTAAAATCTTACTGTTAAAGCGCAGTTCGCAAGTGGGCTCTTATCAGCGTAAATGGGCGGGCTTGAGCGGATATCTGCCTGAAGGCCGCAGCGCATTAAGCCAGGCATATTTGGAAATAAAGGAAGAAGCCAGTCTGTGCAGTGATGACATTATATTGGTCAAAGCGGGGGCAATTCTGGAAGTACCCGATACGGAAGCGGGCATCATGTGGCTGGTCCATCCTTTTCGCTTTTATGTCAAGCACCCCGGAAGGATCATCATTGATTGGGAGCATGTGGAGTTCCAATGGATCGAACCGGAGGACATAAAAAAATATGACTGCGTACCGATGCTCTACGAAACCTGGCAGAGAGTGGCCGATGAATAGACAGGAGATGAAGGCCGGGCAGCTGGCTTTGGATCGTAAACATGGCGCCAGTTTTCTGCTGCGCCAGGCATTGTTGATTTTAAAGGACGAGGCCGCAGAGCTGCCCTGCGGAGACTGGCTGGACTACCTGGAACAGCTTACCGCCATGGCCCTGCGGCTGCAGGAAATCAGGCCTGCCATGGCGGCTATCAAGAATGGCCTGCAGGTTTTTATCGACGGCATGGCAGGCCTGAAAGCCGAGAGCGTGCCCTTTGAACCGGTAGATTCGGTCGCACGGCTGGTGGAATCCATTTTACACAGCCTGGACCTGAAATTCCATGATACCGTTATGAATGGAGCGGAACTGATCAAGCCAGGCGATCAGATCATCAGCTGCAGCTTCAGCGCCACGGTTTGCTCGGCGTTGATACAGGCCTCTGCAGCAGGCCGCAGCTTTGCGGCCTTGATCGTAGATGAGCAGTCTCAGGCGCAAGGCTTAAAATATGGAGAAATGATGGCTTCCGCCTTGCAGGCAGGCGGAGTCGGCTGTGATCTTGTCGCGGAGGATCGGCTAGATAGTATTCAGGGGGTCAGCCTGGGATTGGTAGGAGCTGACAGCGTGCTTTCCGACGGTTCATTGATCAATGGCTACCCCAGCCTGCAGTTGGCCAGAACCTGCTTTGAACGCCAGATTCCTTTCTATTGCCTATGTGAATCCCACAAACTGGCCTCAAGTTATCCCCCCCTGCCACTGGAAGAGGGTTTTGATCTGATTCCCGCCACTTATGTAACCGCTGTTGTCACTGAAAAAGGGATAATATCTTTCCCCTAGCCGTTGCCCGGTTTATTCAGGTTCAGATGTACCAGTTCACTTGTTAACCGAAACGATTCCCTGACTCATACCAGTAAAAGCTATAAAAATAACGGGCCAGGAGCCTTGCTTTAAAAAGCAAGAACCCCTGGCTTATTCAAATTATGCCTGAATGATAGATGGTACGTATAAAAGTTTGAAAGACAAATACAGCCTAAACCTGCGGGAGATTGCTGAGGCTCTTCTGCAGTTCCTCCTCAGGGAAATCAACGTCTTCGGTGATGCCTGCGAGGAAGTTGTCATATGCGCCCAGATCAAGGTTGCCATGCCCGCTGAGGTTGAAGACGATGGTGCGCTGTACCCCCTGCTCTCTTGCCTTCAGGGCTTCGTCGATGGTTACCCGGATGGCATGAGAGGACTCGGGAGCAGGGATAATGCCTTCGGTCCGGGCAAATAACTGCGCGGCCTGGAAAACCCCATTTTGATAAACCGCGACAGCTTCAATCAGGCCGTCATGATACAATTGGCTCACCAGGGGCGATTCGCCGTGATAGCGCAGTCCTCCGGCGTGAATTCCGGGAGGGCTGAAACTGCTCCCCAGGGTGTACATTTTCAACAACGGGGTAAACCCGGCTACATCGCCGTAATCATAAGCGAATACCCCTCTGGTCAGGGTCGGGCAGGCGGCCGGCTCGACCGCGATGAGGCGAAGTTGGCCGCCCTTCAATTTGTCCGGGATAAATGGAAAAGCGATCCCGGCGAAGTTGCTGCCACCGCCGCAGCAGCCTATCACAATGTCGGGATACTCATCCGCCATTTCCAGCTGCAGCCTGGCTTCCTGCCCGATAATGCTTTGGTGCAGGCAGACGTGGTTGAGAACGCTGCCCAGTGAGTAATTGGTATCCTCACGCCCGGCGGCGTCTTCCACCGCCTCGCTGATGGCCAGGCCCAGAGTACCGGGCATATCCGGGTTCTGGGCTAAAGCCTTGCGTCCGCTTTCGGTCAACGGGCTGGGACTGGGCACGCACTTGGCGCCATAAACCTCCATGGCTACGCGCCGGTAGGGCTTCTGATAATAGCTGACTTTAACCATGTAAACCATGGCTTCGATATCATACATTTTGCAGGCCAGGGATAAGGCCGTGCCCCATTGACCGGCCCCGGTTTCAGTAGTCAGGCGTTTGATCCCCTGGGCTTTATTGTAGAACACCTGGGGCAGGGCCGAGTTCAGTTTGTGGCTGCCCACCGGGCTTACGCCTTCATATTTATAATAAATATGACAGCTGGTATCCAGGGCTTTTTCCAGACCATGAGCCCTGAACAGCGGGGAAGGCCTCCACTTTTTATAAATCTCCCGCACTTCCCGGGGTATTTCGATATACCTCTCAGTGGATACTTCCTGCATGATCAATTCCCGCGCAAAAAGCGGTTCTAAATCAGCTGGCGCCAGGGGCTGTTTGCTATGAGGATTTAAACCCGGTGATAATGGTGTGGGCATATCCGCCTGAACATTGTACCAGAATTTCGGCAATTTCTCTTCAGGCAAAATGATTTTGGTGAGCTGTTCTCTACTCATCTCAGCTTCGCTCCTCTCATCTTATAAAAATATGATCTCCGCAGCGGCACGGGCCACTTTGAGGTTAGTATAGCACAGCAGTAAATATTTCAACAAGAATGTTTATATGATTACAGGTTGATTATCAGCGCCTCAGGGGAGTATAATAATTCAAACTACAAAGGGGAGCTGGAGCCATCCGGCTGAGAGTGGGTTAAATGCGGCCCTGACCCTTGAACCTGATCTGGGTAATGCCAGCGTAGGAACTAAGAGCCGATTGGTTCGCGCGAGACCGCTTTATTCAGATTAGCGGTCTCAATTATTTTGTAAAGGAGGAGATGGAATGGCAAATGCCAACCTCAGTCTGCAGGTTCTGCCCCGAGTAGCTGCGGAGCGGGTGTATGATGTTGTCGACCGGGTGATAGAGATGATTCAGGGCAGCGGCTTGCCTTACGCGGTCGGGCCTATGGAGACTACCATTGAGGGTGATATCGAGATTTTGCTGGAGCTGGTAAAAAAAGCTCAGGACATCTGCATTGCTGAAGGCGCTTCCTCGGTGATGTCGGTCATTAAGATCGACTACCGTCCGGACGGAGTAACCATTGATGAGAAGATACATAAATACCGCCCCTAAATTATACCCGGTCCTGGTTGTAATCCTGGCCATAGTGCTTTGGGATGCGGGGGTCAGGGTGAGCCGGGTGCCGGTTTGGATCCTGCCCGGCCCCGGGCAGGTGCTGCAGGCTATGGTTAACCATGCGGCACTGTTGTGGCATCATACCCAGACCACCCTGATGGAAGCCATGCTGGGTTTTGCGGCTTCAATAGCCCTGGCTCTTATCCTGGCACTTTTGCTGCATTACCTGACCTGGCTGTATCAGGCCTTATACCCGATTTTTATCGTATCCCAGACCATACCTCTGATCGTACTGGCGGTCTTGCTGCCGCTGTGGTTCGGCTGGGGCATCCTGCCAAAGATTTTGATTATTATCCTGGTATGCTTTTTCCCCATGGTAATAAATCTCTTTAACGGGCTGCAGTCGGTGGATCCGGATGTCCTGGACCTGTTTCGCTCTATGGGCGCCAAACGTTTAGCAACCTTTCGCATGGTGATTATGCCTGCGGCCCTGCCTTCCTTTTTCGCCGGGCTGCGTATCTCCGCCACCTACAGCATCATGGCTGCGGTAATCGGGGAATGGCTGGGGGCGCAGCGAGGTTTGGGATACTATATGACTTTGCAGCAGAAGGGCTTCGCTATCGACCGGGTTCTGGCGGCGGTGGCGATCATCTGTATATTGAGCTTGCTCTTGGTTAAAGCGGTAGATTTGCTGGAGTACTTGCTGGTCCCCTGGAATCGGAAGATTTATTCTCATCAATTATGGCAATAGGAGGAATATCAAATGAAACATAAAATAGTGGCTTTATTCTTGATGGCAGCGTTGCTGGCCTTACCGGGCTGCGGCAATACTCCCCCAACCCGGCAGGCCCCGTTGCAGAAGGTCACAGTGCTTTTAGACTGGTTTCCCAACACCAATCACACCGGGCTATATGTTGCTCAGCAACAGGGTTATTACCAGGCGGAAGGCCTGGATGTGGAGATCATACAGCCCCCTGAAGGCGGCCAGGTTCAGCTCCTGGCTGCAGGACAGGGCGATTTTGCCATATCAGCCCAGGAAGAGATCATTATGGCCCGCTCGCAGGGCATACCGGTGGTGGCCGTAGCCGCCGTCATCCAGCATAATACCTCCGGTTTTGCGGCCCCGCAGGACCGCGGCGTTAAAGCCCCGGCTGATTTTGAGGGCAAAACGTATGGAGGCTGGGGGTCCCCGGCGGAGGAGGCGGTTTTAAAATCCTTGATGAATAAATACCAGGCTGATTTCAGTAAGCTCAAGGTTTTAAACATCGGTTCAGCCGATTTTTTCACCAGCGTCCAAAAGGATATAGACTTTGCCTGGATTTTCTGGGGCTGGACCGGCATTGAGGCGGAACTTAAGAATATGCCTCTGAGCTTTATCAGCCTGCGTGAGGTCGAACCCCGCCTGGATTATTACACCCCGGTTCTGGTCAGCCGTGAGAACCTGCTAAACAGCAACCCGGACCTGGCAAAAAGGTTCATGAAGGCCACCAGCCGCGGTTATCAGTATGCGATACAAGACCCCGATAAAGCCGCGGAAATACTCCTGGGCAAAATACCTGAACTGAACCGCGATTTGGTTATTAACAGCCAGCGTTATCTGGCTGCCCAGTACCAGGCTGACGCCTCCCGCTGGGGAGAAATGCAAGCCGGGGTATGGCAGGGGTATGCTGATTTCATGTTTGAGAACGGACTGTTGTCAAGCCAAATTGACACTGCCACGGCCTTCAGCAATGACTTTCTGCCCGCAGCGCAATAGAGTCGGAAACGCAGGTTATTATTGATGATGAAACTAGAGGTAAAAGGGCTGTATAAAACCCTGCAGGGGGTTTTAACTTTAAATGATCTCTCCCTGGGTCTCAAAGAGCATGAGGTGGTCGTCATCCTAGGCCCCAGCGGGTGTGGGAAAAGCACCTTGCTGCATATTATCGCCGGCTTGATGCGTCCTGAACAGGGGCGGGTTTATATGGACGGGCGGGATCATACCGGCAGAACCGGCCGGGTCAGCTATATGCAGCAAAAAGACCTTTTGCTCGATTCCAGAACGATCATCGACAATGTCTCGCTGCCGCTCTTGCTCCGGGGAATCCCCAGGGAGCAAGCCCGGCGGCAGGCGGCAGCACACCTGGACGACTTCGGCCTGACCGGTTTTGCAAACTATTACCCCCGGCAGTTATCCGGGGGTATGAAACAACGGGCCGCCCTATTAAGAACCTACCTTTTTAGCAGCGACATCCTGTTATTGGATGAACCTTTTGCCGCCTTGGACGCTATTACGCGCCGCAAGATGCATCTTTGGCTTGTCGATCTGCAGCAGCGCTTTCGCTCCTCGGTTTTATTTGTCACCCATGACATAGAGGAGGCTTTTCTGATCGCATCCCGCATATATGTGCTCTCCGCTCGTCCCGCACAGGTGCGTCTGGAAATCGATATGAAGGCGGAACCCCATTCTCCGCTCTCGCTATACCAGGTTAAAGAACGGATTCTGGCAGTGCTGGAAGAAGATTGAGCCTTACCCCACCACCGCTTGCTCTTGGGCGGCCGGCTTGAGCGAAGTGTCCCATTTACGGCAGCGGTCGCCCCAATAGGCCAGAACCTCGCGGTCGCGCATTATACAGGCCACCTCGCAAAGGTTGGGGCATCCCTGGCAATCCAGACTGCGGGTTTGAAAATCGCCTTCCAAAACAAAATCGTCCCCTCTGAACCGGCTGTTTTTCATCTTTTGCGCCGTTTCTTCCCGGGCCAGTATGGCGGCGCCTACGGCGCCCATCACGTCATGATGCCGGGGAACGGCGACCGGCAGGGCCAGGGCCTTTTCAAAAGCCTTTCTGATGCCCCGGTTGGCAGCCACTCCGCCCTGGAATACCACCGGGCTGAGGATTTTTTTGCCTTTGCCCACATTGTTCAAATAATTCCTCACCAGGGCTTCACACAGACCCATAAGTATATCACTCATGGGATAGCCCATTTGCTGCTTGTGTATCATGTCAGACTCGGCAAACACCCCGCAGCGTCCTGCAATACGGACCGGCCGGGTAGACGCCAGGGCTTGCTCACCCAGATGCTCGATCGGCAAACCCAGCCGCGCCGCCTGCTGATCCAAAAAAGAACCGGTGCCTGCGGCGCAAACCGTGTTCATAGCGAAGTCATGCACGATGCCATCCCGTAAGATGATTATCTTGGAATCCTGCCCCCCTATCTCAATAACCGTCTGGCAGGCCGGATCGTAGTGGCAGGCCGCCACCGCATGGGTAGTGATCTCATTTTTCACCACATCGGCCCCCAGCATGATGTCCGCCAGGTGTCTGCCGCTTCCGGTGGCCCCTACACCCGCAATTCTGGCGTCTTGAGGCATTGTATTGCGCAGCGCCAGATAACCTTCGCGGATGGCATTGACGGGATGCCCGTTGGTTCGCAAATAAACCTTGGCCTTCACCTCTTGATTATAATCCAGCAGCACGAAATTACTGCTGACTGAGCCGATATCAACCCCTAGGAAATACTGCACTGTTTGTTCCTCCTTGTTGAAAAATACGGTAATTGCCCGGGGCCGCTTTGCGGCGCCTGAGCATATCGGTAAAGGCCTCCAAACGGGTTTGGATTCCGGCATTGCCGGAATGTTCATCAAAATACATGGTCATACAGGGAATCTGTTCTTCTTTGGCCACCCGGATCAATATGGTTTGGGCCACTATTTCCGGCATGCAGGTCAGGGGACCGACCTGAATCACCCCGTCATAACCTTCATGGGCGAAATCCACTGTGGTGCCAACCGTCTCCAAGCCGTGTCCCCCTACACTGCTGGCCAGGTAGGGGCGGGCGCAACCGGTTATGTACGGTTTGCGCGATTTGATCAGATATCCTTTAAACAAATGATCGTTTAACCACTCTGTCAGACGGATCGAATTAGTGACCTCCGCATTGAGCCGGCCCAGACTGCGGGCAATATATTGATTGGAGTAAGGTTCCAAAACCGTATAGACTTCCCCCACCAGCCCTATGCGCAATACCGGCTCATGGTGCTGTTCCAGCCGGTTCCAGCTGCCGATGGCATCGGATACGAATTCATCTATGATTTTGCGGCTCTGCGCCTGATCAATATGTAATAGGGCCTGATCCCACAGTTGTTCGGCCCGGTCTTTTTCCGTGGTGCGGGGCAGGATATAAAGGTAATGCTCCTCCGCCTTTTCCAATGCGGCCAGTTTATACCAGGCAAAACGTATGGCCTGTACAGCCTCCAAAAAAGACACATTTTCACCCAGCCGCTTAAGCTGATCTATAAGCTGGGATACTTTGGAATCAGGCGCTTCCAATATAACCATTTGAAAATCATAGCCCAGCTCCTGCAGTATATCCCTTTGCACTTGAGCATAATATCCGAATCTGCATGGCCCCCAGCCCCCTGCCATTAAAATGGTATCGGCGCCGGCCTGAAGCGCTTCGATATAATTGCCCAGGCCGATTTTTAAAGGCAGGCAGGTGAATTCCGGAGCATGTTTAATGCCCAGAGCCAGGGTATGCTCGGTAATAGGAGGCGGAACCACCACCTCACGACGCAGCCCCTCCAGCAGGGATTTAATGGGAATGTGCATGAAACCCATATGGGGAAAGGTCACTTTCAAACCCTTGCACCTTCTTTCTTCTCAACATGTCGCAAAAGGCTTCCAATCTGGTTACCAGGCCTCCTTCGCCGCTGTGCTCGTCTATAGTCACCAGCATAAATGGTTTATGCCTCACCTTGCGGGCTACAATGTCACCTACCATGGAATCCGGCCCACAGCCGAAACAGGCCAGGTATACTATGCCATCGATTTCAGGGCTTTTATCCATTACCAGGGCCGATCCCACTATCTTTCTGCCCAGGGTCCAAAACATTTTTTTAGGAAGCCGGGCGGCTTCCTCTTCCAGGTGTTCCCGGAGGCAGGACTCCAGAAACACCACTTTACACCCCATTTGCCTCAGTTTATCGGTCAACTGCAAGCTGATGGCAGGATCATACAGTGAATAACCGTGGCCTAAAACCCCCACACAGATATCGCTATCCGGGGACTCAGCCGCCGCTTCCCCATGTTTTTCCCATAGTTCGATGGCTTCCAGAGGCGAATAGCCTTGCCGGGTCCAAACCCGCATCCGCTTCATCTCGCGCAGGCCATGTTCATAAGCGGCCAGGATGCTTTTCTTGCTGCCGTTAAACAAGCCGCCGACCCGATAGATATCTCTCCATAATTGCCGGGTATCACGGCTGCAGTCAACAGTGATATCTATCAAGGGCGGGCAGTCCGGCCAATTGGCCCGAATCATATCGGGGACTCCCATGAATTTGGGACATATATAGCTTCTCATCTCCGTACTTATCAAACGGGGGGCCAGGATGTAATCAGGCTGTTTTTCGATAAGTTCACTGACGTGTCCGAAGTATACTTTTATGGGCAGACAGCATTCATCAACAGTATTTTCTATACCATGGTCGATGGTCTTCCTGCTGGTAGGGCTGGAAGTTATCACCTCTGCCCCCAGGTCATTAAAAAAGGTTTTCCACAGGGGATACTGGTAAAAATAAAATAATCCCCGCGGTATTCCAACTTGAGTCATGTGCCGTTATCCTCCCTGATTATGTTTTGGGCGACTTGTTCTGAGGATGAGGTTTGGGCCTATGCCTGGAGCGGTCGATGATTTCCTGCAAGCAGCGGCTGGTTATGGCGGCTCCCTGACTCTTGTCATCCCGGCCATTCATCTTGCCCAAATCCCCGCAGCCAACCACCGTAACCTCAGGGTGTTTATGCATGATTTCCACCGTATCTCCCTTAATACGATCGGCTTGAGGTTGACTGTATCCTGCTTTATTGACCGGGACGGAAACCACTTGCCCCTGAGCGGTAACGGAGCAGTCCACCGGGACCCCTTTAACCCGGGTGTCGGATGCAACCGCGGCCACACCCAGAACCTCGATGCGCGGCTCCCGCAAAAGGCATTCCATGACCTCTTCACCGGCTCCGATTCCGGTCTTGCCGTGATCATCCACCATCACTACCACCGGAGCCTTGGGGGCTTGCAATACCTGGCTGATGGCCTCGGGACCGCTCACTGGAGTAGGATTTCCCGCACTCAGTCGTAAAAAGAACAGATCCAGATCGTAGCAAGCTGCTTCCACTGCCGCCTGGGCAGCCTTATCCCCATCAGTTACTATGATTACCGGTACTCGAAGCGATTTCATGCCTTAGCCTTTGGGATTGAAGATAACCGCTACCACATAGCCAAATACAATAGCTGTTGTGATACCGGCCGCAGCCGCTTCAACACCGCCGCTAAAAGCGCCTAACAGGCCTTTGTGCTCCACCGCTTTGAGAGTACCCTGCACCAGAACATGGCCGAAGCCGGATAAAGGCACAGTAGCGCCTGCACCGCCAATATTTACCAGGGGTTGATAAAGGCCCAGGCCGCTCAATATAGCCCCTGCGGATATGTATCCCACCAGAATGTGACCCGGGGTAACAGTGGGTTTGGTGGCATCCATGACAATTTGACCGATGACACATAACAGACCGCCTACTAAAAAAGCCATGTATAAAGGAACCATTAGTGCATTTCCTCCTATCCAACTTGGTCTAGGCCGTTTCTATAGCAACCGCATGGGCAATACTGGGAATAGACTCGCCTTGAAACGAGGTGACCGGACTCATTAAAGCCCCGGTGGCCACTAAAAGCAGTTTATTGATTTCGCCCTTCTGCATCTTTTTTAACAGCGGACCGCAGAGCATACAGGCGCAACACCCGCAGCCGCTGGCGCCGGAGCCTACCGTCTGGCTTTGATCGTAAAGCAAAACCCCACAATCACTGTATTCGGGACTAATGATGCCGTCACGCACGAATAGCTGGCGGGCAATGGCCGATCCAATCTGGCCCAGATCTCCGCTGACAATCAAATCATAATAATCACCGGGCAGATTCAGATCACTTAAATGGGTTTTAATGGTATGGGCCGCGGCAGCGGCCATGGCGCTGCCCATGTCAGACTGGTCTGTCTGGCCCATATCTATGACCTTGCCAACCGTAATGCTCTTGATAGAGGGCCCGCTTCCACTGGCTTCCAGCAGTACAGCCCCGGCTGCGGTAGCGGTCCACTGGGCGGTGGCAGCTTTTTGCACCCCTTGTTCGGTGGGAAAGCGGTATTGTCTTTCAGCAGTATAATGATGGCTGCAGGCTGCGGCCACAATGCGTTCGAAATAGCCTCCATCCATGAGCATAGCCCCTACGCTGAGACCTTCGGACATGGTTGAGCACGCGCCGTATAAGCCCAGAAACGGGATCTCCAGGTCGCGGGCCGCGAAGTTGGAAGCCACGATTTGATTTAAGAGATCCCCGGCCAGGAGCAGGTCAATATCCTCAGGCATGAAATTGCGTTTGTCGACGGCACGGGTGATAGCTTCGCGCAGCATCTTGTGCTCGGCCATTTCCCATGTTTTTTCTCCAAACAGGTAGTCTTCCAAAACTAGATCGAAATCCTGACCCCAGGGTCCCTCGCCTTCTTTAGGGCCTACCACTGAAGCCCAGGCGGTAATTACCGGAGGGCTGTCGAATACTACGGTTTGCTGGCCGCGTTTTTTTCTTCCCGGCATATGGTTGCCTCCCCTTATTATGAAGTCAGAAAGACCTTGATCAATCCCACCAGAACCGCAATGACAAATCCGAACACCAGGGTTGGTCCGGCCACACTGAAAATCCGGGCCCCCACCCCAAAAATATAACCTTCCCTTTTGTACTCCAAGGCGGATGCCACAATCGCATTGGCAAACCCTGTGATAGGCACTATGGAACCGGCTCCGGCATGCTGTCCCAGCTCATTATAATATCCTAAGCCGGTGAACAAGGCCGCCAGGAAAATAAGGATGCAGGAAGCTGATGTGCTGGCATCGGTAAGGCTGACCCCCAGGCTCACCATGTAATTTATTATCCACTGACCTGACATGCAGATGAGTCCCCCCACCACAAAAGCCCAGGCCATATTGCGGGCTAGCTTTGGCTTAGGTCTGATTTGACTGGCCAGATCTTCGTATTCTTGTTTTTCTATTGCTTTTATTTTCTTATCAGGCGTTTCCATATCATGCCTCCTTGCCTAACATATTATGCACATTTTGACAGATTCTTATTCAGCAACGGAGGCCTGGAAAGCATCTAAATCCGTGCTTTCCAGGCCTCCGCGGCAGTTCTAATAAAACGTCCCTACTCTGTATAGGCAATTTTGACGTCGGCTTTATATTCCACAATACGTTCACCCTGGCAACCGGCTGTCCAGTTGATGACCTCTACTCCGGAAATGTTGCGATACTTTTTAGATGCCTGACTTACAGCCTGTTCTATGGCGTCCTGCCAGCTTTTATTGGATTGACCCACGAATTCTGCCACTCTCACCTGCAAAATATAACCTCCTTTATTTTGACTTACAGTATATTTTGCTGAACCTCACACATATTTATTCCCGTAAACATAAAGGGAGGCGTTAACCTGGTGTCACGACAGCACCAGTGATAACGCCTCTCATGGTTTCCTTAACACTATCCCAGCATTTCTTTAAGTTTTGTAATGGCCATCTTTTCGATCCGGGAAACCTGCACCTGCGAAACCCCCAGGTCAGTGGCTATTGCCGACTGGGTTTCGTCTTTAAAAAAGCGGCGCAGTATAACTTCTCGCTCCCGGGCACTGAGTTTACTCAAAGCCTCCCGCAAAGCCATTTGCTCCAAAAGCCGAACGCTGCCTTCCTCATCCCCCAGGCGGTCTATCAATGACGGCGAACCCCGGTCGTCCCCCGGTAAGGCATCATGAATGTAAGCCGGCGCCTGGCAGGCCTCGATGGTTGTCACCACATCTTCCTTGACCATATCCAGTGTGCTGGCAATTTCCGCTACACTGGGCTCACGCCCCAGTTCGCCGCGCAGCTTATCCTGAGCCCAGCGTATCCTGCCATAGTTTTCCTTGATGCTGCGCTGCACTTTGACAATCCCGTCATCGCGCAGGAATTTTTTAATTTCCCCGATTATCATCGGCACCGCATAGGTGGAAAAGCGCACCTGGTATTGAAAATCAAATTTGTCGATAGCTTTCAACAACCCGATGGAACCCACCTGGAACAAGTCTTCATAATCATAACAGGTGTTTTTGAAGCGCTCCATGACCATATATACCAAACCGATATTGGCTTCGTACACTTTGGCCCGGGCGCTGTTGTCGCCGGCTTGAACCCTGGCGAGCAGCTCTTCGGTTTCCTTGTAATTATCATAAGAGGACACCATCATCAACTCCTCATGCCAGGGCTTCCTCGTTTTTCAGAAAAGAGCGTCTCAAGCGCACCGTGGTTCCCTTGCCGGGCGCGGTATCGACCTGCATATCATCGGTAAACGATTTCATAAAGGTGAATCCCAGCCCCATCCGGGTGGGATCGCTGGAATAGGTTGCTTCCATGGCCCGGGGTAAATCCTCTATGCCCCGGCCCCGGTCCTCCACCACGATCTCCAGTACGCCGTGATCATCAATACTCACGATCACTGTAATCATCTGAGTAGGGTTGTTTTCATAGCCGTGAATAATGCAATTGGATACCGCTTCGGATACAACCAGCTTAATCTCTTCGACATCTTCCAGGGTGCAGTCCAATTGCGACGCAAAAGCGCCCACACAAGACCTGGCAAAGGCAATATTCTCCGGGATACTGAAGAATTCAAACCTGACATAATTCCGTACATTCATAGAGTTTCCCGGCTTGCGCCGGCGTCCACCTCCTAGATGTTAATTACTTCTTGTTCACTCTTGTACAGCGGCACCAACCGGTTGACCCCGGAAAAAAACAATATCTTCTCCACCTGTGGTCTGGCGCCAACAATAAACATTCTGCCTTGCTTGGCGGTAATCCTCTTGTAGCGCCCGATCACCACACCCAGGCCGGAACTATCCATAAAAGTGACCTTTTCCAGGTTCAATACCAGGTTCTTAATATTCCTGTCATCGATCCTCTTATCTATTTCGGCGCGCATTTTATCCGCAATGAGCATATCCATTTCACCTGAGACCCGTACCACCAAAGTACTGCGAACTTTTTTAAACTCCAGGCTCATTCTGCTTCTCCCCTCACTGACACGATACTATTCAGTTCATTCTACAGCGCCCGCTTCTTTCCTTCCACAAAATTCCAGCTAATAAAGCTTTGATTCGCCAATAACACCAAAAACGGCGCCCTGTAGGGACGAAGCGGGAACAATGTCTCCTTCCTTCTACAAGTTGAAAAATGGGGACGGTCCTTTTTGTCACCTGGTGACAAAAAACCGTCCCCATTTTCAATTTGGTATCAAAAAAACCTCCCCTGTAAAGGAGCAGGCTGCCGCCATTCGCTTATCTTAAGAGGAACACCCCCTGAAGAAGTTTGAGTATTTCTTTCAATACCCCGGCTTCGGGGACGTCCTGAGCCGCTACCAGGTCAACCTTTTTTACCAGGGTCTGGTCTTTGTATATCTCGATTTCTCCAATCTTCTGATTTTTCACGATGGGGGCATCGACATACCGCGGCAGAACCTGATTGTAAGCAAGGGACTTTTCCTCACCTTTCAAGCAAATTGTGCCAACATCGGCAGCGGCCACTACCTCAATACTGTCGGCTAAACCCTTGCCTACTTTAACCGCTCCGCATACATTGCCCTTTTCGAAAAAGCTCTTATAAGCATGTTTGGCGTAGCCATAATTGAATAAGAGCATGCTGTCCCGGAAGTTTCCGCGCGGCTCCGGCGAGGCCATCACTACCGCGATCAGGCGCAATCCATCCCGTTTCACGGTGGCGGTCAGGCAGTATTTGGCCTCATTGGTCCAACCGGTTTTAAAGCCATCTGCGCCCTGATACCACCACAACAATTTATTGGTATTGAACAACTTGAATTCCCCGTTGCGCAGATCGTATTCTTTAATCGAGCTGTACTCCAACAGCTTGGGATATTTCAGAGCGGCGCGGGCTATGACCGCCATGTCATAGGTTGAGCTGTAATGACCCTCGGCGGGAAGACCATAGGAATTTACAAAATTGGTATCCTGCAGCCCCATCTCCCGGGCGGTTTTATTCATTCGCTCCACAAATGCTTCATGACTTCCTTCGAGATGTTCGGCCACAGCCACACAGGCATCATTAGCCGATCCGACAGCGATGGATATCAGCATCTCCTCCAGACTCAGCTTTTCGCCGGGTTCCAAATAAATCTGGGACCCTCCCATTTTCCAGGCATTTTCGCTGGCAACCACCATGTCGGTCAATGACGCTTTGCCGGCCTCCAGGTCCTGAGCGACTAAAATCAGGGTCATCAGTTTAGTCATGCTGGCCGGCGCCATTTTATTATGCTCATTATGCGCCAGCAGCACCTGGCCGGAATCAGCATCCACCAAGATGTATGATTCCGCTTTGATGTCCAGCGTTTCAGCTTTTGCCGCTGCCGGGAACACCAAACAAATGATGAAAGCGCCGAGGACAATCCAGGCCCAGTTTCTGCCGATTTTCATAGCAGGCGATACCTCCCCAAGATGTCATTAATAGATTATATTTAGGAAATGAGGGTATTATGCTAAGGGGTTTACAGAGTGCAGGAAGATATATGATATACTTTAAGAATATGGATAAAGTTTCGGGGAGATCAGCTATGCCAGAGGAAGTCTTACCGGATATTTATAGAATTGAAGTGCCTTTGCCCAAAAACCCTTTAAAATACACCAATGCCTATCTCATTAAAGGTTCTGAGCGGCACCTGCTGGTAGATACCGGTTTCAACTGGTCGGAGTGCCTTCAGGCCCTTAAGTCAGGGCTTAAGCTGTTTAATGCCTCACTAGACAAAATTGACTTTTTTATAACCCATTTGCATGGCGATCATTCCGGGCTGGTTTATCAGCTTTGTTCCCCGGACGCGCGGGTTTACTGCAGCCGCGTCGATGCCGAACTCTTGATGGAGACCGCTTCTCCTGCTTATGGGCGGGAATCAGACCGCCTCTATAACCGGCACGGTTTCCCGGCAAATATGCTGGGGAAAGGCTACAACAAGCGCGACTATATTTCGGGAGAATTCATGAATTATGTTTACCTGAACCCGAAAGACCGTATTTCCGTAGGCTCATATCGCTTTGAAGCCATACTGACGCCGGGCCACAGCCCGGGGCACCTCTGCCTATATGAACCCTTTCAGCAGATATTGATTTCCGGGGATCATATCCTGGACGATATCACCCCCAACATCACTGCCTGGCCTAATGTGAACGATTCGCTGGGTTCATATTTAAACAGCCTGGAGCAGATTCAGCAATTGCATGTCAAAATGGTATTGCCCGGTCATCGCAGTTTGATCCACAACTGCGCCGCCCGCGTCCGGGAGCTGCAGGAGCACCACCGGGTCAGATTAAATGAAATCATGCAGATTCTGGCCAATGGAGCCCAGACCGCTTATCAGGTAGCGGGTTCGATGACTTGGGATATGCATTACAAAAACTGGAATGAATCCCCGTTGTTCCAACGCTGGTTTGCCACCGGCGAAGCCATCGCGCACCTGGAATACCTCCATAATCAAGGCCAGGTAAAAAAGTCTTCTCAAGAGAAACATTGTTTATTCTCTTTACCCTGATACAGTGGCAAGAAATTTCTTGGCCAAGCGGCCGGTCAAGGAGCGGTTAAGCCGGGATATTGTCAATTCCCCCATTCCAGGGAGGGAAGGAAGGAGCGATAATATTGAAGTATTTTGCTGTTGCCGTACTGGCCATCTTTGTGATCCTGGCTCTGTGTTTGGGACGGCCTGCCTTCCGCGAGGAAACCCGCATCAGGAATCACGCCGATCCCATTGCAGAGCAGATGTTAATGGCGCTCTCACAAAATGATTACCAGAATTTCTCGCTGCACTTTGACGAGCATATGAGAAATACGGTGTCTGAGGCCGAGTTTGATCAGTTCAGCCAAGACATAACCCAAAGCTATGGGGTTTATCAATCAAAAAGCCATTTCAGCACCACAGTCTATCCGCAGACCAGCATGGTGAAATATATTGCCCAATTCAGCAATGTCAGTGGTGGAATAGACGTAACCATTGAATTTTCCAAAACCGAGGGTTCAGATTCAGTACATGGATTCAGCGTGGTTCAGGCCGGGTGGCTGACCCGGTAATCCTGGCTTCGGGGGTAAACCCGCCGCGTCTAACCCAGGCTGAGCCTGAATATATCAACCACATCCTCATCCCGGGGCTGAACCACATTATTGCGGATATTTTTAGCTCGCAAGCAAATCTCCACGAAGTCCTGCTTTTCCTGCTCACTGCAATAGGGCGGTTCACCTGCCAGCTGCTGCATGGTTGCGGCAAAATGCGCTTCATCATCAAAACCGGACGCATCAAGCACCGCCTGCGCCCGAGCCCCGGCCTTGCTGTTGAGATTGAAATGCAGGTAAGCGGGCAGGAGCAGCCCATTGGCGCGTCCGTGAGGCATATCTTTGAAATAGGTGAGGGCATAACCCAGGGCGTGAGGAATGGAGGTGCCGGTCTGGCTGATCACCATGCCGGCTAAAACCGATCCGTAAGAGAGCGCTTCCCGCTCCTCCGCAGCAGGAATATCCTTTGAACATAAGCGGCGCAGCTGCTCCCCCAGGATGCGCAAAGACTCTTCAGCCAATCGGTCGCTGAAGGGGTTGGCTTTAAGGCTTAAATATCCTTCCAGGGCGTGTGAATAAGCATCCATAGCAGTATCCACCGTGATGTGGCGGGGCAGGGTCGCACAATAATCAGGATCCACCAGGGCCAGGGCGGGATACAGCAAAGGGCTGGAAAGATTGCGCTTGCTTTGTATCTTGGGATAGGTGAGGATACTGTACGGAGTTACCTCCGATCCGGTTCCGGCAGTAGTCGGAACCGCAACTGTAGGCAAGGCTGCGGTGAACTCCGCAGCAAACAAGCTTTCATCGTCCAAATCATTGACTGCCAGAACGGCAATAGCTTTGGCTGCGTCCAGCGGAGATCCGCCGCCGACGGCGATCACCACATCAGCCTTAACCTCTCTGGCCAGTTGCGCTCCGGCCCGCACCGTTTCCAGATTCGGATTGGCTTCAACCTGGTCAAAAATCTGGCAACCCAGGCCGGCTCTGCTCAGAGCCTCCTGCACATCCCCAAGAGATCCGTTGAGCCGGCTGGACCTCCCTTCACCTGTCACTAACAAGGCCATGTGCCCCAGTTCCGCAAGCCCGGAGGCCTGCTCAGCTACTACTCCCCTGCCGAAAAAAATCCGGGTCGGGTTAAACCATTGCCAGTACAATGCTATCACCTCTTGCTTATTTTGTAGAAAAACGACTTGTTTATTATTCTGCGATAATTATTCAATCATTCTCCCCGAATAACATCGAAAATCAACGGGGTTAACGGCAAAGCCTGGCTGCCGATCCGGTAAGCCCGGGCCAGTAATTCCTGAGCTGCCGTCATCCGCTCCGGGCGGTTGTAATGCATGATTGCCAGGGGTTCGCCGGCCTCTGCCTTATCTCCGCATTTTTTCAAGAGTTCCACCCCTACGGCATGGTCAATGACGTCATTCAGACTCTCCCGCCCTGCTCCCAGGTGCATAGCTGCCCGTCCGACTGCAAACGCATCGATACGCTGTATAAAACCGCTCCGGTCCGCACACACGGCCTGTTTGAAGCCGGCCTCCGGCAGGCCAAAGCCGGGGCTTTTTTCATCCCAGCTCCCGCCCTGCCAGGCGATGATCTGGCCCAGCTTATCCGCAGCCTTTCCAGAGCTTAAAGTATCCCGGGCCAACCTCCGCGCGGCCTCGAGGCTGTCTGCCTTCTGCCCCAGGAAAATCATCTCTGCGGCCAGATATACGGAAATCTCGGTCAGATCCTGGGGCCCCCGGCCCTGTAAAGTATCCATGGCCTCCCTTACTTCAAGGGCATTCCCTACCATATTCCCCAGTGGCTGTTCCATATCTGTCAAAACTGCCACCATCTTCCTGCCGGCCCCCTGACCGATAGCCACCATTGCCTCTGCCAGGGCCCGGGCGGAGCCGACCTCTTTCATGAAAGCCCCCTGCCCTACCTTGACGTCCAGGACAATAGCGGCTGCGCCGGAAGCCAGCTTCTTGCTCATTATGCTGGAGGCGATGAGAGGGATGCTCTCTACAGTAGCGGTCAGATCGCGAATAGCATAGAGGCGTTTGTCGGCCGGCACCAAATTGCCTGATTGCGAAATAACAGCCGCATGCAAACAGTTGACCTGCTCGATAAACTCTTCATAGCCTTTTTCCACCCGGAATCCGGGAATCGACTCAAATTTGTCAATGGTGCCGCCGGTGTGGCCCAGGCCTCGTCCGGACATTTTGGCAACCGGCACCCCGGCTGCGGCGGCTACCGGAATGGCCACCAGCGTGGTCTTGTCGCCTACGCCGCCGGTACTGTGTTTATCTACAGTGATGCCTTTGACAGGCGACAAATCCATGCTGTCGCCGGAGCGCGCCATAGCCAGGGCCAGCCAGGTGGTCTCATCACTGTCCATTCCTTGAAAATAAACGGCCATAGCCCAGGCAGAAATCTGGTAATCCGGCATGCTCCCATCGCTTATACCTTTGACGACCACATTGATCTCAGCCTCACTGAGCTTTGATCCATCGCGTTTTTTCATTATTAAGTCCTGGTAATTCATGACAACCCTTTCAATTCCTTATAAAAACTTCGGCCGGCCAACCCTTGAACCGGTATCTCCAGGTGTTCGGCTATGGTCTGGCCTACATCGCTAAACCCGCGCCGCCGCCCTAGCTCCACCCCTCCGGGGAAGGCGGGCCCATATACCAGCAAAGGCACATATTCCCGGGAATGATCGGTACTGGGTGTAGTGGGATCATTGCCGTGATCAGCCGTAATGATCAGAAGATCCTCCCGGTGCATCAACTGCATAATCTCTGCCAGGGCTTCATCGAACAGGGTCAATGCCTGGGCATATCCCGACACATTATTCCTATGCCCGTAAACCTGGTCAAAATCGAGCAGGTTGGCAAAAATCAGACTGCTGTCCGCCTCGCCCAGGGCTGATTTGAGCAACTCGATGCCGTCTTCATTACAAGTGGTGGGACGGCTGTCGCTGACCCCGCGCCCCCCGAATAAATCCTTAATCTTGCCTATGCCGACCACCCTGCCGCCGGCTTCTTCAATAAAGTCCAGTATATTCCTGGGAGGGACTAAAGAATAGTCATGACGGTTGCTGGTACGTTGCAAGCTCCCGGGTTGTCCAATGAAAGGGCGGGCGATGACCCGGCCTACGGCATGCTCGCCTTGCAGCAATTCCCGGGCAGTCTTGCACATGGCATACAGTTCCTCCACGGGAATTACATCCTCATGGGCGGCTATCTGAAACACGCTGTCGGCAGAGGTATAAACGATGGGACAGCCGGTTTTTATGTGTTGGTCCCCCAGGCGTTCGATGATTTCGGTGCCGGATGCGACAACATTGCCCAAACTCTTGCGCCCGGTCTGCTCTTCAAATGATTTGATAATCTCTTCCGGGAACCCTTTCCCATAGGTGGGAAACGGCTGGCTCAAGACCACTCCCATAATCTCCCAATGCCCGGTAGTGCTGTCTTTTCCTTTAGACAACGGCTCCATAAACCCATAAGCCCCAATCGGTGCGGGTTGAGCGCTCACCCCCGGTATCCTGGCCAGATGCCCCAGTCCCAGGCTGGCCATATTGGGAAGTGCCAATCCATTCAGCACCGCAGCAGTATTGACCAGCGAGTTACTGCCCTCATCTCCGTACAGGGCAGCATCCGGAGCGGCGCCAATCCCAACCCCGTCCAGGATAATCAGTATAGCCCTTCTCTTCATTGCAAACCTCCTTGGTCGGTCTCAATATTATCAACCTGTCGTATAATGCCATGAATTATGATCATAGCTTACCCCAAATGAACCTGAGCATTAAGAGGGGTAAGCATCAGGCGCGGGGATGATAAAGCTGATACACCTCAAGAAGCCGGGAGCGGGTCAGATGGGTGTAGATCTGCGTGGTGGAAATGTCAGCGTGGCCCAGCATTTCCTGTACAGAACGCAAATCCGCCCCGTTTTCCAAAAGGTGGGTGGCAAAGGAATGACGCAGGGTATGGGGGGTGATATCCTTGTCCAGGCCGGCTTTCTGCGCATATCCGCTCAGAATTTTAAAGTAACCCTGCCGGCTCATACTGCTGCCGCGGGCATTGAGGAACAGGGTGTGCTGTCTAAGATTTTTGAGCAAAAGCGGGCGGCCGTGCGCCAGGTAATGTTCCACCCAGCGGAGGGCGCTGCCGTTTACGGGAACAATCCGTTCTTTGCGGCCTTTGCCCAGACAGCGCAAAAAACCTGCAGTTAAGTTGATATCGTTGACCTCCAGGGCCAGCATTTCGGACACCCGTATCCCGGTGCCGTACATTAATTCCAGCATAGCCCGGTCCCGCAAACCGCGTGGTATGGCCACCGGCGGGATCTCCATCAGGCGGTCTACTTCGGATACCGTAAGAACCCGGGGCAAATGGCGTTTGATACGCGGGTTTTCTAAATCCAGGGCAGCATTATGGGTTATCAGCCCCTCCAGGATAAGAAACTTGAAAAAGCCTTTGATGCTGGAAAGGCTGCGGGCAATGGTGGAATGAGCCTGACCCTTATCCAGCTGCCAGGTCAAAAAAGCCATGATATCCTGTTTATTAAGCTCAACCGGATCAACGCTCCGACCAGTACTTTCGAGAAAAGCATACAATTTGGTAAGGTCGCGCCGATAGGCTTCCCGGCTGTTGAGTGACAAACCTTTCTCATAGTCAAGGTATTCAATAAAAGCTTCAAGGCAGGTTAACATGGCCCAAGTTTCTTTCATTTTTTTATTCTATTAGACATCTTTAAAAACTTTTCCTGCACCTCCTCTATTCCTCATAGTAAAATTCCTGCAGTTTAAAGACAAACTGATCCACCAGCTGCTGGAACCTGGAATTCTTTTCGCCGTTTTCCACCCTCATAGGATTCCCGCTGGGCTGTTCATCCTGGAACCAGGTGCTTATAACCGGAACCTGTTCATAGAGGAGACCGGTCACCAGCGGCATGGCAGCGGCAAAGACTGCAATTAAAGCGATTACAGCGAGAATTTTGACCAATTTCTTTTTCCAATTTCCGACCAGAATAACCAATTCAGACACCTCCCATTATTTTATAAAGCTATGTAAAAGCCAGGGTACCAGGTAGGCTTCAATAAAGGCCCCCAGCATAAATACCAGCATCAGGACGCCGAACAGCGAGGTATATCCCAAAAGGCTAACCCCTAAGGGGGCTTTGCGGTAGCTGCGCCCCCGCACGATATACAGCGAGAAGTTTACCGCCACAACGGACACGATCAGCAAAACCGGAATATAGATGAGGTTTTGCGGCAGAAGTGAGATAAAGGTTAATAATACCCCCTGACCGGCCTTTTCCTGAAACAGAAACCCCACCGTGAATCCCAGCGAAAAGCCCCGCATGAAGATCACCGCCAGGATAAGGGGGATGCCTATCACCGTCAGTCCCAAGGCCCAGATGGCCAGCATAAACCGGCCCTGATTGATCAAAGCGCTGACAAAAACGGTGGGGCCGTATACTCCTTCCTGGCCCCCCAGATAGAGATCGATCATTTGCAGCAGCCGCTCTCGGACCGCTCCGTCCAGGTCGCCCACTTTGAAGGCTCCCATGATTAATCCCAACGTAAAAAGCGCTACCACCATGCAGTACTGGATGCGGTTTTCGCGAAAATGCTCTTTTAATTTAAAACGTAAGTTCATGCACTAATCTCCCTGGCGAGGCATTTTCCGTGGCATATAAATTGGCAGCCAAGCATGGCCTGTAACAATAATATTTTAGCCATGGTAACTTTATGCAAAAAGAAAAAGGCCTGAGATGTCGATTCTCAAGCCCCCGGCAGGTACTGTTCATTTTCGGTTTTCGAAATGCTCTATACGATTTGTTTTTGCCTGATATGCTGAATGATAACCGGAACCACCTGCTTCTTCCTGGACATTACCCCGTCCAGTGCCATTACCCCCTGTTGGGCCTGGCTTTGAAAAGCGGCTTCCAACAATATGGCTTGCGGACCCGCGATGAGCAGCTCGGTGCATTCCTCCAGAATAGCGGTGACCATCAAACACATGAAATCATAGCCGCGGGACTGGCACAGTGCCTCCATAGCCCGGCGCAGTTCCTGCTGACGGTGGTGCAGCTGGTGCAGCTCCAGGGTCTCGATTTGAGCGATGGCGAAGAGCAGGTGATCCTGTTGATATTCCTTTAAATCAGAGGTTATCATGCTGAGCTCATCCTGTTCGTCAAAATGCCTTCCCTTTTCCAGGATGGTTTTTCCCCATTGCAGCCCGTTCAGTCCCGCTATTTGCTCCAGTTGCCGGGCGATCTTGCGGTCTTTTTCCGTGGTAGTGGGCGATTTGAACAACATGGTATCGGTCATGATGCCGGCCAGCATCAAACTCGCGTAGCTCTTGTCGCAAGGCACCCGGCTATTAAAGAAATGCTCGGCAACCAAGGTACAGGTCGACCCGACCGGCTGATTATAAAAATATATCGGGGACAGGGTCTGCAGATCGCCCACCCGGTGATGGTCGATAATCTCTACGATCTCTGCTTCTTCAATCCCGTCAATGGCTTGTTTGCTCTCATTATGATCCACCAGAATGAGCTGCTTGCGGCGCATGGCCAAAAGGTTGTAGCGCGAGATCATGCCCAGGAAGCGGTGCTGTTCGCCTACTACCGGATAATTGCGGAAACGGGTGCTCAACATACTCCTTTTGATCTCTTCAATGGTATCGTCGTGTTCGAAAAGAACCAGATCCTGGCTTTTCATCACCTCACCCACCCGCAAGGCCAGGAGTCGGCTCAGCACTGCCGGAGTTTCTGCAATATCGATGCCCGAACCCAACTGCTCCAGGAACAGCAGGGCCATATCGCCGATGGTAACCAGGCCTAGAAACTTGGCATCCTCATCTACCACCGGAACGGTTTTGATATTCTGCTCACGCATCAATTTGCCCAGTGTCGTCAGATCAACATCAGCCCTGGTAGTGGTTATGGGCTTGCTGTTCCTGGAGCAGTTGGGT
>NZ_DCEA01000084.1:24236-24413 GCF_002316705.1 Syntrophomonas sp. UBA1041 | reverse complement strand
GCTGGCTACATCCACCAATTGAACCCCCTTTTGCTCGCCGACAGCGAGGTTTGCATATCCGGTATTAATGAATCTCGGACAGAATCCATACATACTGTATTCGACCAGCAGATGAGGCTCAACAACGGGGAACTGGTGGTGCAATTCAAAATTCCCCTGGAGTATACCTCCCTGCCC
>NZ_DCEA01000084.1:23708-23996 GCF_002316705.1 Syntrophomonas sp. UBA1041 | reverse complement strand
TATCCGCATAGCATTGAGCGGGGCTTGTTCCTTCCCCTTCCGGGGCCGGGCTATGGAAAAGGCCTTAAACCAACCGGGAGAGGATCTGAGCAAACGTGTTGCCCAGGCCCTGCAGCAACTGCCCGGACCTTTGCAGGATACTGTGGCCGGCTCATCTAATTACCGCAGATTTGTGCTGGGCAACCTGCTGGAAGATGCCATAGATGGCTTGGAGGGATAAATGATGTTTCAAATGCAGCAGATCGGGCCCATTCAACTGGATATTAACGGCGCCAAGATTAGCGCGGT
>NZ_DCEA01000084.1:20093-23576 GCF_002316705.1 Syntrophomonas sp. UBA1041 | reverse complement strand
AACGGCGCCAAGATTAGCGCGGTTGTCAGACCGGCAGACACCCTGCTGTATGCTTTGAGGGAGGTTCTGGGGCTGACCGCCGCTAAGCCGGGATGCGAAAACGGCGACTGCGGATCATGCACGGTTTTGGTCGACGGTCTGCCGGTCAAATCCTGCTTGATGCTGGCGGTAGAAGCGGTAGGCCATAAGATCACCACCTTGGAAGGTCTGCAGGACGCTCCTATTCAGAAGGCTTTTGTAGAGCACCGGGCTTTTCAGTGCGGCTATTGCACCCCGGGTTTCATCATGACCTGTCAGGGGTTGATAGAAAAACACCCTGATGCCGACGAAGATACCATGTTCACCTGGCTGGAATCAAATATCTGCCGCTGCACCAGCTACGAAGAGATCACCGGGGCGGTGCGCAGTGTACTGAATATAACCCCGGAATAAAATACCGGTTGCCGGAAGCAGCGACAGTTCCCGGTCGATTAGGATAATTCGCCCCGGGGCGTTCACCGCTTTGGTTACCGCCAAAAAATCAGGACTACCCTGACATTATCCTTTCCCGAGCGGTGGCGGTGTCCGGCCGGCCAGCCTGCCGGGGCGAAATAAACCAGACCCGGCGGCGCATCCCGCAATCGATCTTTTTTTATGGCCTATGGCTTATCTTTTTTGCGGTCGCTTCTCCCTTAAATGGCGCCAATGAACACCGCTTCTTCTAAAAGCCGGCGAAATAATAAATTATCAAGACCAGCTGCAGGACTAGTATTATTGGGAGGCCGTATTTGAAACTGCGGTGGCGGGTTTTGTGCCGGAATTGATACATAGCCAGTATTCCGCCTAAGGCGCCACCTAGAAGCGCAGCTGTGAAAAGGGTTCTTTCCGGAATCCTCTTTTCCCCGCGCTGTGAGTAGCCTTTGTCGAGCGCGAATAATACATAGCACAGAGTATTGACCGCCAAAGCGTAAAAAAGCAAGACTTGATGCGCAAACCCGCTGTAGGCCATGCCGCTATTCCTCCCCCAGGATTGATTTCTCCGTCATTACGGCCATCCATGACTGCATCACAGCTGAAGGATTGGTCATAGAGAGTATGGTGACTAACTGCTATCTGCAGACGTCGGCTCTATCATCATTAATATTATTATAACCGCGGATACTGATCTTGCTGTCGAATACCCCGCAAAAAAACCACGCTCATCCGTTAACACGGAAAATAGGCCAAGATTGCTTTTACAGTGCCGCCGCAGTGGTTTAAGATATAGGATAGCTGCAATAATATTTTTGTGAAAGTCTGCTTTAGAAGGTGAGTCTCTTTGCGTGAGGAAATAGTCTTTACTTGCGGGGAAGGCCGTTTGGGCATACAGGTTCAGGCCATTTTAACCGGTGACGGGGTGGCAGTCTTCCTCACCGGGGGGGAAAAACCTCATGTGGGGGGAGTGGCGATGAGTGTTCCGCGCCATCCCCGGACAGCTTCGGGTCAACGCCCGCAAACCTGGGTAACCCCCCGCTCTGGACACCGCGATTCTGATGTTGCCACCCTGGTGGCCGAGCAGCTCTGCCGGGAAACCGGTTGTTGCGCGGCAGTAATAGCGGGAATTCATATTGATCGGGCCTCCCGTCAGGAAATTGATGCCCTGGTGCAAAACAGCCTGGAAGCAGCCCGGCTATTGGCTGACAGAATCAAGCAGATAGTGGAGATCGAACATGCATAAGAACCTGCGCTCCTTTATTGAGCAACTACGCCGGGAAAAAGACATTATCGAGATAACGGCTGAAGTAGACCCCTATCTGGAACTGGCTGAAATCCACCGCCGGGTGGTGGAAGAAGGCGGTCCGGCCTTATTATTCACCCGGGTTAAAGGGAGTTCATTTCCGGTTGCCACCAATTTATTTGGCACCGTACGGCGTATGGAAATGGCCATGGGTCCCAAACCGCAAGCTATTGTAAACAAAGCCATCAACGCCTTGCACCGGCTCTTACCGCCGCGCTTGAGCAGTTTGTGGGGGGAACGCGGTTGGCTTCTGGATATGGCCCGCATCGGCTTGAATCATGTGCCGTCCCACCGGGCGCCGGTTTTAAGAGAGTCCTTGCAGCCGGTTAATATCAAAGCCCTGCCGTGCATCACCAGCTGGCAGGAGGACGGCGGACCGTTCTTCACCCTGCCCCTGGTGTATACCGAAAGCCCGCATGGAGGCGAACACAACCTGGGCATGTACCGCATGCAGGTATTCACTGCAACTCAAACCGGCATGCACTGGCAGATCCATAAAGGCGGCGGATTTCACTTCCATGAAGCTGAGCAGCTTGGTCAGCCCCTGCCGGTGACGGTATTCCTGGGAGGGCCGCCGGCATTGACCGTTGCCGCCATCACGGCTCTGCCGGAACCTTTGCCGGAACTGCTTTACGCTTCATTCCTGCTGGGAGACAAAATTGCCATGACTAAGATAGCCGGCCATCCCCATCCCCTGGTGGCAGAAGCCGAGTTTGCCCTGTGCGGGGTGGTTCCCGCCCATGTACGCAAGCCGGAAGGACCATTCGGCGACCATTATGGCTACTATTCTCTGGTGCATGATTTCCCGGTGTTTAACATAACACAGCTTTACCATCGCTCCGATGCCATTTATCCTGCCACCGTTGTCGGCAAACCCAGACAGGAGGATTATTACATCGGGGAGTGGATGCAGGAATTGATCAGCCCCATCTTTCCGCTGCTGATGCCCGGGGTCAAGGACCTGCGCAGTTATGCTGAAGCCGGTTTTCATACCTTGAGCGCGGCCGTGGTCAGGGAGAGCTACTTCCGCGAAGCCCTGGCCCACAGCTTCCGCATCCTGGGTGAAGGTCAGCTTAGCCTCACCAAGGTTTTGCTGGTAACCGACGTGGCTTTAGACCTGCGCGATTTTCCGCATCTCCTGGAGACTATCCTGATGCGGCTCGATCCTGGACGGGACCTTGTAATTCTGCACAATACCTCCATGGATACACTGGATTACACCGGCCGCAAATATAATCAGGGCAGCAAAGCGATCATCATAGGCATCGGCAACCCGGTGCGCGAATTACCTCGGAATTATAGCGGAAACCCCCTTCCCCGGATTGATAAGATAAAGCCCTATTGCTCCGGGTGCCTGCTCATATCCGGAGCCAGCTATGAGCAAGAACCGGGGTTGGGGGCGCAGTTGACCGAGGCGGCTCATGCAGAACTGCAATCCTGGCCCCTGGTGATACTTGTGGATGATATTGATTCGATATCCGATCAGACCTCTTTCCTGTGGACCGTATTCACCCGTTTCGACCCCATGCTCGATATTCATGCACAGCAGCACATGCACCGGAATGCCATCGAATACCGGCTGCCCTTTATAATCGACGCCCGTATGAAACCGGAATATCCGGCTGAGTTGGTGCCCCGGGAAGACATCGTAGAACGGGTCGATCAGCGCTGGGGCAGTTTGTTCAGAAACAATTAACTGAATTCGGGCAGAGCGAACGACGGAAGCG
>NZ_DCEA01000084.1:0-19886 GCF_002316705.1 Syntrophomonas sp. UBA1041 | reverse complement strand
GAGCGGACCTATTGAGCAACGCAAGTATTCGCTTTTGTCGACGGTCTGGGCAGAGGGTTATAGCCCTCTGCTTTTGGTTTTGATGGCAAGTTTGTCTTTGCCGGCGGTAATTTTTTAAAATTAAACATCAGAAAAAGCTGAATTAAACTCGAATATATAATTAGAGGCTGATTATGGAGTTAAATTGATTGGACCGCTAAGGTCAAAGTCATGGCCGGGAGGATACCAATATGAAAAAATACTCATGGTTTATTTATCTGATCAGTGCGCTGCTCGCCTACGCGATAGTCGCGGACACTCCCCTGCATAATTACCTGGCCAGCATTAGTTTGGCCGATCCCTGGTTTGCTTCTGAATCCCAACTTAAAGAAGTCGACCTCAATACATCACCCGGAACCGTTCCCGGACAAACCGCTGTAACCGCAGAGGTTGACACTCCCCAGGCGGTGCCGGTTCCCGATCCTGAAGCCGGCAATCAACAGCCTCAGGGCAATACAAGCGCCAAAGAATACCATGGAAATACAGCTGATGATGCCGGTAAAGCGGCGGATAAGCCGCCTGCCGCCACCACTCCTTCCAAAACAGTCGCCCAGGCAAATACTCCGACCAGGGCCAAGCCTGCTCCGGCCAACAGCACCCAGCCTGACAATGCAGCGCAGGAGATGCTGGGCTATATCAACACTGCCCGGGCAGAAAAAGGGCTATCCCCGCTGGCTCTGAACAGCGCCCTCTGCCAGGGGGCTTATATGAAGTCCAAAGATATGGCCGTGAATAATTATTTCAGCCATAACTCGCCCACCTATGGCAGTCCGTTTGATATGATGAAAAACCAGGGTATAACTTACCGCTACGCGGCTGAAAACATCGCTAAGAATTTCAGCGTCCTGGGAAGCCACAACGCTTTTATGAATTCCAGCGGGCACCGGGCCAATATTTTAAACCCCAACTTCAAAAAGGTCGGCCTGGGTTTTTATTGGGAAGAAAACTATTTGTACGTAACCCAATGGTTTACCAATTAACGTCAGCCGGACTGATTTTCCTGAAAAGAGCGGGCCATCACAAAGCCCGGTCGCCTGATACTGCCGCTGATAGCTACCTGCCGTATCTCTCATCCATCTTGAACGGCTTATGGTATTTTTAAGGCGGTCTGACGTTTTTTCTCCCTTATGATACTTTGGGTAAAAAGCGGCTGGTTTGATTACCTCAGGGGGTTTTCATATTGAACCGGCACAGAAAAACAGCCCGTAAAGGGCTGTAAAATAGAAAATATCAATATCTCCGCTTCACTTACAGAGTATTGTCTAATTTGAAAACGCGGGCTACAGCACGGTGGACATTGTGCGGAAAACCGGCCCGGGGATGGTGAAGAAAGACACAGGAGTTGACGTAACTCAGGCCCAGTTGTTGAGCAAGCTTTAAAACCGCCTCGTCAGCAGACCCCTGTTGAAACCATACCTTTTTAATGCCCTGGTCAAGGCACTGCGGTAACAGGGTCACAGTAACCCGGGGATTGGTGAAAAAAATAGCCCCATCTACCTCCGGAATCAGATCTAACGACGGCATGCTAACTATCCCGGCGATGTTTTCCTCCCGGGGGTTTACCGCAACAAGTTCGCAGCCCTGGTCGATTAAGAACTTACAAGCCCCTCTGCTGAAGGACTTGGGATCCCTGGACAGCCCCACTACTGCAAAACGATGGTATTTCCTGAAGAAATCTTTCATAACGTATGCTCCTTCTCCGCTAACCTGGGGTTAGCTGCACCTGTAACCATCATAGCATCGTGATTGGCCGATATCAACGATCCTGGATCGGCCTGTAATAAAGCTGTGCAGGGCGAGCGGCGGAAGCGAAGAGCCAGGCGCTCAATAGGCCCGCGATTGAGGCGTACAAATAGTACGTTGATTGAGCGGACCTATTGAGCAACGCAGTTATTCGCTTTTGTCGACGGTCTGAGCCCCCGGTAATATCCAGGGGCTCAGTTTGTTGCGGGTCTTATGTAGATTTATTTCTCGCTGTTCCCGGGCATGACAAAATTATTCAAAACTTATGCCCTTTAGATTACCTTCTCTGCCCGCAGATTCTTGACTTCTTCCTGGGTAAAACCTCCCACGGACATCAGCACTTCGTCATTGTGTTCCCCCAAAATGGGAAACTTCAGTTTTATCTGGCCGGGGGTCTCTGATAATTTTATAGGAATGCCGGTAAGGCGTACGGTTTTATCAGTGTTGCTGAAATTCTCCATCTCAATGATCATGTTGCGCGCTTTCACCTGGGGATGCTGGCAGACTTCGTCCAATTCCAGGACCGGAGTGAAGCAGATGTCACTATCGGCAAAAAACTCTACCCACTCATCCCGGGTGCGCTCCAGCATTATCTCTGAGATCTCAGCTATGATCTGCCGTTGTGAGGCCTTTTTAAATTGTTTTTCAATCAGATCAGGGCGGTTGATTTTCCTGCAGAATTCGGCATAGAATTTGTCCTCGACCGCTCCCAGGCTTACGTATTTTCCGTCTTTGGTAGTGTAGATCTGGTAGAAAGCATAACCACCCGTTAACAGGTCGTCCCCTAATACCGGCAGGGTCCCCTGACCGGACCACTCGCCCAGCGTATAAGCCATCAGACTGACGGAGGCATCCATCATGGCGACATCACAAATTTGTCCCTGCCCGGTTTTTTGCCGGGCGGCCAGGGCCAGTAAAATGCCGATAACCGAATGTAAAGTACCTCCGGCGATATCCGCTATCTGGGTCCCGCTTATGGCCGGTTTGCTTTGATATACCCCGGTTACGCCGGTAATGCCAGCTAAATTCAGGTAATTAAGGTCGTGGCCGGCAGCGTCGCGCAGAGGTCCGTCCAAACCATAGCCAGTCAAGGCACAGTAAATAATACCGGGGTTGACGGCTTTCAGCTGTTCGTAGCCTAAACCCATTTTCTCCATTACCCCGGGTCTGAATTGATCAACAACCACATCGCTGTTGGCTGCCAAGCGCTTAAACACTTCTTGGCCTTCGGCTTTTTTGAGATCCAAAGTGATGCTTTTCTTATTGCGGTTCACGGTAAAAAAGCGGGCGCTTTCTCCGGCAATCAGGGGCGGAAGCATGCGTCCCAAATCGCCCCCTTTGGGATCCTCGACTTTTATTACCTCGGCTCCAAAGTCAGCCAGCATCTGGGTCGCAAAAGGTCCTGGCAAATATCTGGATAAGTCCAGCACTCGGATACCTTCCAAGGGTAAGTTCATATTTATTCCTCCCTATCATACCAATATCTTCACTTCACTCTCCAAATCCTTATTGTATCACCCTCTCTCCCGCCCGGGGCTTCCGGTATAAACAACATGACAATCAGGCCCGGCCAACCATGCTGCTTCCAAGAGCCCTGGCCTCGCCACAATAAGTGTCCGCTTCCATACCTCTTCCCGGCAACAGCTAACAGACCTGTTGTCACAGGCGGCATGTAATTATACAGGCAGGTGGTTGGTCTGGAATTATCTCTCTCTAAGAAATATTATTCCGGGTCAAAATTCATTATTAGCATAAAAAGCATACCTGGCGGTATGCTTGGTAAAACGAGAACTGCGGTGATCGCTTACTTGTATTTTATTATAATGGTTTTTCCAGCACAATACTGCTCATTATCACCAGGGAGGCGCAATGCCCCATCACCACCAATGCGCCCGGTATTAAAACAGCCATACCAGCGTCACCAGGTTGGAGTGAATTAAAAAGAGAGGCCGGCCCGAAAGCTGCCCCTGCTTTAACGCAGATGGGGGATTTTGAGAAAGGGGTACGGGGGTGTTCGGGACTTGCACCCGTTAGACCGCGCCCATGCCGGGCGCACAACCAAAGGGTATATCGTTCCTGCAGCCCGATATACCCTTTTCATTATGACTAATAAAGCTCATAATGCATGGAGTCAGAGTAGGAGTTGCCCCATTTAAAGCCGGCTGGTTGGAACGCTTTTTGCCATAGAATGAGATTAGGATCGTTGGTTTCAGTCTGGGGATTCACATACCTGAGATGATTGGAAGCGTTTATGTCCACAGCTATGCCCCAGGAATGATTGCTCAGGCCTTTGCTGGCATTCCAATTGACATGCCGGGGAACCCAGGTGCCGTCAAAAGTTCTTACTAGGCTTAAAAGCGATACTTTTTTGCCATTAACAGTTGCGGTACCGTTGGCTATAGTCGTAAACGCCTGGATAAACCTGTCTTGGGCTAATCTATGTACTGGGACGGTCCGGTTTACTCCGGGCAGCTTTACGTATACGATGTTTTCCTCCACCCATTGGGGATCGATCTCTATTCTGCCCCCACTCAGTTCCCGGTAGCGAAATTGGCCGTAGATGCCTTTGCTCACACTGAGTTTGGGATATTTGTTCACGTCGGTTTTTAGGGAATTGGCTCTTGAAACCTGGGGAGTCTGAGCAGAAGCTTTGGTTGAGGATTGCGGTTTTGCTGAGCTTGTCTTAACAGACTGCGCACTCGGGCTGGCGGTGACATCAGCGGCAGCGGAGACCGCATCCGGCTTATCCCCCTGAGCATCCCGGGGTTCAACCGGATCCTGCGGTTCTGATGACGGCTCAACTACCGGTGATGATGGGATTGCTTCCGGCTGAAGAGCCTGACTTGAGGCTGTCAGCGCTGGAGTCCCTGGAACGTCCGGGTGGTTTGAACTCCACGTACTGACAAACAGCATGACGATAAAAATGAGTGCTGCCAAGTATACGGGTATTTTATTCATTAAAACCTCCTGGCCCATATTCATCCAGATATAGCACCATAGCTGCTGAGCTATACTAAAATGCCATTGCTGGATAGTTACTGCTGGCTTTACATTCAATTCTACCGATGACAGCATTTTGTCGTCAAAGGTAAGATTAGGTAAAGCCCGTACCAGGGCCCTGAAAGAGGTCTTCCATCACCGCCGCTGCGGAAAATATCAAGACATTCTCAACTGCCCTCCGGACTACCAGTACTTAATCGGGGCGGTTTTCAATCCTCAAGCAGTTTTTCATTCTATCACTAAAGGCACTCCTGCACCCGCTTGATCAACAAATTGACGCAGAGATTTATATTCTCCGGGGTGTATATCTGCAGATCGCCCCGGTAATAACGTGCAAAAAGGGTATTTACCATTTGCTCATGATCTATCCCGGCCTCACTCATTTCCCGAATACTATGGTAAGCCTGCCGGGCCGCTTGCAGGGCCCGCTCATAGAAGGCCGGGATCTGTTGTCCGCTCCACAAAGTGCCGTGTGCCAGCCCCACCACCCGGGCCGGGAACCCTCGCATTCTCTGTATGGAATCCATGTACATTTCATAGCTCTGAAAAAATATCGGAAAAATCTCCTTATCGGAAATCTGAAAACCGGCCACGTCTGAAATAAACAACACTTTGTCTTCAGGCAAATAAGCCGCCACGCTGCAGGGGCTGTGCCCCGGGGCAGCGATTATTTCCAGCGTGCACCCGTCCCCGGTTTTAATCTCGTCGCCATCATTCAGGATAGTCTGAACCGCTATTGCCTTGGGCTCGGGCACTTCCACGGCTTTATCCAGGAAGCCCCGTTCTATGAGTACTTTTACCATTTCGCGATCCTGGGCAAAAAAACCGGTCATTACCTTTTGCTTCTGCATGACCTGGCAGGCATAGGAACTGGCGGCTACCCGGGCCTCCGGGAACAACTCCAGCAAGTGAGGAATGCCGCAGATATGATCGAAATGGGCATGCATGGCTAAAAGGTTGGCTACCTCGGGCTGGGGATTCAACTCCGGCCATTGCTGACGCAGATTGGCCACTGCACCGCTTACCCCGCCTTCCACTATAATGGATTGCCTTTGACCCACCACAAAGAAGTGGAAAAGATGATTGCCCAAACACCAAACATTGTCCGTTAATCTCAGGCTCATATCATAACCCCTCCTTTTTTATCCTAACAAAATGCGAAACTAGTTCTAGTATATTCTATTACTGGCGAGAATTAGGATATAAATCATACAGCCGGCTGATCTAAGCAGTTGCTGCTAAGCAATCCGGCAGCAAAAAGGGGGCTTTGCGCAGGACGATATGATGCCAGAGAATGAACTCTAAACTTAGGTTTAGATGGTACGAAAATGCGGGGAAAAAGGATTTCTTAAATATATCAAGAATATTAAAAGCTATTTATGAGGAATGGTAAAAATATGTTGAAGAGAAAAATAAGTGAAATTGATTTGCTCAGGGGAATCTCCTTTTTGGCCATCGTCTTGCAGCACGCCCTGGCCAGCTTTATTTATCTTCCGGCGTCATCAGCAAGCAACGCATTGGTTTCAGCTTTTCTTTTGTTATTGATCCGTTTTGCGGTCCCTATGTTTGTCTTTATCACCGGTCTGGTTTTGTTTTACAACCACAGTGACGGAGAGCTTGATTATCCGCAGATGTTAAAGAGAAGGTTCTCCCAGGTATTTATCCCTTATTTCGTATGGACATTGTTTTATTTTGTGTGGATCAGCTTGATTTCCGGCGCCGGGGCCAACAGTGAAACCGCACTATTGGCGCGACTGGCCAGATTAATAGTCTCCGGGGAAGGCTATTACCATCTCTGGTTTATGGTTATGATACTTCAGTTTTATCTGGTCTTCCCCTTATTCAGATATGTGGTTCGCCGCGGGCGCCATTGGGCTATAGCTGTTTTAGGCGCAAGCTGCTTGCTGTATTTTGCCTATCTGTGGGGTTATCACCATTTGGTGCCGGGACTGTATGAACGGGCATCCCTGCCCTTATTTAAGACCCTGCTGGATTATCGCGACCGCATTTTTCTAAGCTGGTTTTTCTATTTTATTCTGGGCGGCTTTGCCGGTCTGTATATTGACAGGCTGCGCAGTATCCTGCGCCGCTTCCAGAGTGTAAACTGGGTGGTCAATATCGCGGCTTTCGCTGTGATTTTTCATCAGATGGCCCAGACCCTGACAACAACCCCTGAGGGCCTGTATGCCATCAATTATCAGCTCACCCTGCCCCTGAGCTATCTTATGATGGTTTACCTGATTTCCTCGGTCTTAACCTTTTATCATCTGTCCTTAACCTGGCTGCCCAGACATCAATGGATAAGGCGACTGCTGCGCGCTTTCGGGCAGTGCTCCTTCGGCTGCTATTTCGCCCATCCCTTCGTGCTGCATTATACAGATGCCTTTACCCGGGCAAATTTCGGAGGGCTCAATACTATCGTTCAGATCATGATCACCTTTGTGGCCTGTGCAGGCCTCACCCTGTTATTGAGCTATGGCTTGAGCAGGATGCGTACTCCGGTGGGAGACCTGTTTGTGGGCCGGGTACCGGGAGCGCGCCGCAAAGCCATGCCTGCACCGACCCATCCGCCGGTTGCTCCCCCGTTGGACGTATAAGCCCGCTATTTTCCCCGGCTGCCGGCCTGTTTCATGGATAAGGCCACTTTATGGCGCTCCTTATCCACAGATATGACCGCAACTTGAACCACGTCCCCAACCGCTACCACATCCAGGGGATGCTTGACATACCTCTCCGCCAGTTCCGAAATGTGCACCAGCCCGTCCTGCTTGATGCCGATATCCACGAAGGCGCCGAAATCAACCACATTGCGCACTGTACCGGGGAGAACCATGCCCGGGCTCAAGGCTTCGATATCCAGGACATCGCTGCGAAACAGCGGCGGCGGCAGTTCATCCCGGGGATCGCGGTGCGGTTTGAAGAGGCACTCCAGCACATCACGCAGGGTCGGTTCCCCGGCCGCCAATTCCCGGGCCAAGGCCTTGATGTCCAGGCGGCGGGCTTTATCCCGCAGGGAATCGGCTCCGATCTCCGCCAGCGATGCCCCGGCTCTGCTGACGATCTCCACGGCCAGGTGATAGGATTCAGGGTGGATGGCAGTGCTGTCCAGGGGGTTTTCGGTGCCGTAAATACGCAGGAAACCCGCCGCCTGTTCAAAGGCTTTGGGCCCCAGCCGAGGGACCTGCAGAAGCTCATGCCGCCTTCCGAAAGGGCCGTGGGCATCCCGGTATTGTACGATGTTGCGGGCGGTGCTCCGGGAAAGGCCGCTTATATATGACAACAAGGCCCCGGAAGCGGTATTCAAGTCCACCCCGACTTGGTTTACCGCGGATTCCACCACTGTGGAGAGATTCTCATCCAATTCCCGGGCGGGCAGGTCATGCTGGTATTGGC
This sequence comes from Syntrophomonas sp. UBA1041, assembly GCF_002316705.1. NCBI lineage: Bacteria > Bacillati > Bacillota > Clostridia > Eubacteriales > Syntrophomonadaceae > Syntrophomonas > Syntrophomonas sp. UBA1041. The sequence goes on along the minus strand of NZ_DCEA01000084.1, from coordinate 11,711 downwards.
CCACCCCGATGGAACGGGGTTCGATTTTCACCAGTTCCGCCAGCGGGTCCTGCAGCCGGCGGGCGATGGAAATGGCGCTGCGCTGGGCTGCTTCCAGACCGGGAAATTCCTCCGCGGCCAGGGGCGAAGCTGAATAGACGCTGGCCCCGGCTTCGCTGACGATGGTATATGGAACCTCGACAGCGTGATTCTTTATCATGGCGGCCACAAATTGCTCCGTCTCCCGCGAAGCGGTACCGTTGCCGATGGCGATGGCGTTCACCCCGTATCTTAGCATAACCTCCAGGAGTATCGCTTCAGCCTCGGCAATACGCTGCTGCGGCGGGGTGGGATATACCACTCCTACCTGCAGCTTTTTGCCGGTACTGTCCACTACCGCCCATTTGCATCCGGTCCTGAAGGCGGGATCTATGCCCAGAACGGTTTTCTCCCGCACCGGCGGCTGCAGCAGCAGGCTTTTCAGGTTGCGGGCAAAAATCTGCATAGCCTGCTGGTTGGCGCGCTGGGTCAACTCTGTGCGCAGGTCCCTCTCTATAGCCGGTTTCAACAGCCTGCTCAGGCTGTCCTCTACCGCCCGGCCGATGTAGCCCGCCTTTTCAGGGGTTTTGGCATATTGACCGGTCAAATGATCACGGGGGTTATCGGTATCGTATACCAGTGTTACTTTCAGGTAATCCTCGCGCTCCCCCCGGTTGATGGCCAGGATGCGATGGGCCGGTATCCTGGAGACGGACTCCTGATACTGGTAATACATGGTGTAAGCCGACTCTGCGCCGGCATCCCGGGCCTTAACCATCAGCACCCCCTGTTTGCGGGCATAGTCGCGCAGCCAACTGCGGCTGCGGGCGTCTTCGGCTACCGTTTCGGCGATGATGTCCATAGCCCCCTGCAGAGCTTCCTCTGCATCCGCCACCGTCTCGCCGGTAAACCGAGCAGCCATCGTCAGAGGATCGCCGCTCTGGGGTGAGAGCATCCATTGGGCCAGGGGCTCCAGGCCTTTTTCCCGGGCGGCGGCTGCCCGGGTGCGGCGTTTGGGTCGGAAGGGCAGATATATATCTTCAACTTCTACCGGCCGCGCCGCCTGCATGATCCTGCCCTCCAGTTCCGGACTCAGTTTGCCCTGCTCGGCGATGAGGCGGATAACCTCCTCTTTGCGCTGCTTCAGGGCACGGTGCCATTTGAGCCGTCCTTCGATGAGGCGAATGGCCACTTCGTCCAATCCCCCGGTCATCTCTTTGCGATACCGGGCGATGAAAGGTACAGTATTGCTTTCATCCAACAATTTTGCTACTATTTCAACCTGACGGCCCGGTATCTGCGTCTCTAACGCTATCTGTGCCAAGATGTTATCCATTTCTCTGCCTCCAAAAAGTGATAACAAAAACCAGCCTAGTCATTTCCCAATAAATGTAAGCTAGTGCTGGCTATACTAATCATTCGCTTAATTTGATAATACGAAACGCTATTCTAGCGGAATTCCACCTGCAGACAATCATTTAACAATCGACACCATGACTCCCATTTGCGGGGAAAGGAGTTCTGCCCGCTTTTCTTGACCCGAAAGCCATCGAACTCAATGCGAATCACCCATTCGCTGCCCTCACCTTCGTCCAGTTCGTATCTTTCTCCCCAGTAGAGCAGCCCACAGCCCTGCAAGCCATCTATAAAACCGGACAGACCGGCAGAGTCCATAAAGATAGTCTTTTCCTCCAGCGGAGCTTCATGGCTGCCCCGGGCAGCATCCCAGCAGCGGAATCTCCTCCAGGTGCCCCGACCTTCCGGAAGGTCCAACTTGAACTCAACCCCGCCTCCCCCCTGGCAGCCGGAAGCCGCGTGTATGGAGACAATATCTCTGTAATCCTTGTCCATGGGAACCTGGTCTATCCAGACGCACTCCTCACAATCCCGGCAGGGGTGCCGGTAAACTCCGGCCTGCAAGCACAAGCCGCGCTTTTTGACCGGGGTATTGTCACTGAGAGCATCAGCCCCCGGCGACGATGATATAATATGAGGTCTTTTTTCCATACCGTCCCTCCCCATTGAACCGTCCTCAAAGCGCACCTGCTACCAATTCCAGGAGCCGTCGTCATTCCAGCGGCTCGGCGGTTTTTCAGCCAGGCCCGTCATTATCCTGAGTCTGTCGTTTAAGGTGCTCTTTTGTTTGAAATAACCGAGCTCAACACAAGCCGGATCAGCCTCATACGACTTCTGTTCCGCCTCAGCCACAGTAACAGCCTTAAGATTGCTTTCATCAAAGCCAGCCGGATATTTTTTGCCCAGTATATATGGCGGGGCATAATAGATGCCCGTACTCTGGTCCACATAAACCACGGCTTGAGGAGGGGCCTTGTCGGAGATAATAATGAATTGACCCACCAACCCCAGCAGAATCACGATTCCAATCAGGATGGCCAGTATACTGTAAATTCTTTCCGAATTGGACATTTCAAACTGCATGGATTTCATCACCTCGCCACTCCCATATTCTTGACGTTTTTATTTTTCCCACAAAGTTCGCGGCCGTCAAGCTGCAACCCGTTGACCCTGGCAGATCTACCTGTGGAAATATAGATAAAACCGGGCAGCCTGGAACTATCCTCGTTGCAACCTTAAAGCACCCGCCCGGAAATCGCGGCAATGCCCTTGGCCTGAGGCCGTTCTATTTCCTTCCCGCTGCTTTTTGATACGCAGGCAGCAACGATTTACTTTCACCTAATGGTAAATATTTCATACTTATTTTCAGCGCATCCAGGGCGGCGTCATACTGTTCATCCGTATAAAGGGCTTTGGCCTCTTCAAGTTTTGCCATGGCCAAAGGCGTTCTCAATTCGTCCAACACTGGCTGAACTTCAGCATAGATTTCTTGGTCCGCCTTGCTTATTTTTACAAAACTATCATAAGCCATAGAGTGATCACCTGCCGCCAGGTAATCCTGGCCCATCTGATAGAGAATCTTGGCCTGCTGGCGCTCATAAGCCGGGATTTCCACAGCTATCCACAGTATAAAGGCTACCGTAAACAACAAGGCGGTAACCCCGGCGCCTTTCCCCCAAAACGAAGCCGGTCGGGCAGTAAACACCCTGACCAGGGATATAATCGAGAATAGCAGAAATAACACTAAAGTGATTCCGGCAATATACCCTAGCAATAATTCGTCCTCCCACTAAAGCTTAGTATTGGTGAATAGTTCGTCATTACCATAATTTTTCCTCTTTTGGTAAGCCGGTATGCAGCATTATAGAAGGTTTGTATAAACATTATGCCCGGATGAGCTCTGATGCGCATCGGCAGTTCCCAGCTATACCATAGAGGCCATCCCCATCAGGAGAAAGCCTCTATAAATCAGCCTATTTATTTTAACTCCGACCTGATCAATCGATATATCCCGCTTTGCATAAGGCGTTCACATAAGCTAGCGCACTGGCTTCGAAGATGTCGGTGCTGACCCCTCTTCCCACCACCAGGCTGTTTTTATAGCGGATCTTCACCGTAGCATCCCCCATAGCTTCGGAGCCGCGGCTGACCGATTTCAGGGCGAAATCCTCCAATTGAACGGGCTTGCCCACAATCCTATCCACTGCTTTAAAAACCGCGTCCACCGGACCGTCGCCGCAAGCCGCATCACTGTACACTTCACCATTGACTTCCAGAGTGATGGTTGCGGCAGCATTGGCCGCCCCATTGGAGGTAACCGATAATTGTTTGATGGACATTCCGTTCACCTCTTTGCCGGCATTGCCCATCAGGGCATGCAGGTCTTCATCGAATACCTCGCCCTTTAAATCCGCCAAATCGAGAAACTTGGCATAGATATAATCCAGATTATCCTCAATATTGGTATAACCTAATTCCGCCAGGCGGTGTTTCAAGGCATGACGCCCGGAACGTGCGCTGAGTACGATCAGGCTGCGCGGGAAGCCTACCACTTCGGGATCAATAATCTCATAAGTATCCCGCTTCTTCAATACCCCGTCCTGATGAATGCCTGAAGCGTGCATAAACGCGTTAGAACCGACAATAGCCTTGTGGCTGGGCACGGCCACGCCGGTAATACGTGAAACCATGCGGCTGGTGGCTGCAATTTCCCGGGTATTGATATCGACATCCACTCCATAGAGACTCTTCTGACTGTAAATGGCCATGATTACTTCCTCCAAGGAAGTATTCCCGGCCCGCTCGCCGATGCCGTTTATGGTGCCTTCCAGCTGGGAAGCCCCGGCCCTGATGCCCGCCAGGGAATTGGCCGTGGCCATTCCCAGATCATTGTGACAGTGAATGCTGATTATAGCCCGGTCAATGTTCTTGACATTGGCCACTAAATGAGCGATCAGGTCGCCATATTGCCAGGGGGTGACATAGCCCACGGTATCAGGTATATTAACAACCGTGGCGCCTGCGGAAATGACTTTGGTTATGATCTCAACCAGGAAATCGCGTTCGCTGCGGGAAGCATCTTCCGCGTAGAATTCAACATCATTTACATATTTCTTAGCCCGTTTAACCGCCGCTACCGCGGCCTCGACCACCTGGGACGGCGGCATCTGCAGTTTTTTGGCCATATGCACCGGAGAAACCGCGATTCCGGTATGAATGCGGGGGGCCTCCGCTTCGCGCAGGGCTTCCGCGCAGATATCAATATCCTTTTCCACCGCCCGGGTGAGCCCGCAAATGGCAACCCCTTTAATCTCTTTGGCAATGGTTCGGACCGAATCGAAATCACCGGGAGAAGAGGCCGGGAATCCCGCCTCGATGATATCCACTCCCAGCTTCACCAGCTGGCGGCTGATAGCCAGTTTTTCTTTGACATTCAGGGTGATACCCAGGGATTGCTCCCCATCTCGTAAGGTGGTATCGAAAATATACAGCTTGCGCATGGTTTAAATCCTCCTTATTATCGCATATGCATTTCAGTAGGTCAGCAAGGTCTGGTTCCATCGAAACCACCTCCTTATCAAATATAAAAAACCCTTCGCTCATTTAACTTGAGACGAAGGGTATACTCCGCGGTACCACTCAATTTAGCGACAACAGCCGCCCGCTTTACCAGATACGGGACTTGAGCGTCCGATATCCGCTTCCTTTTAACGGTGGAAGTTTCCGTCCGAGCCTACTGGGAACTTCGGTCGGCAACTCAAGGGGGAGTTCGGTAAGTCGATGCGACCGCCTTCCACCAACCGGCGGCTCTCTGTTTCTCCATCGGGTTTACCTATTCATCCCTATCATAGTCGTTTTTATATATTGCATAACATTATAAGTAATATTATTTATCCAGTCAACGGTTTGTCATTAACCACCAATACCTATATATATGCGATAACGGTCACGATTATTCCAAATTTCGAAACCTTCCTGGCATTCTGCAAATATCATCAATGGGTATTGAGAGAAAAGCCGGTAATAAATGCCCGCCTAAAACACCGAGGCCCCGGGATCGTTTATTAATTCCGCCAGTTGCCGATAGATGGCAATCACCTCGGCCTCTTTCATGCGCACCAGCCCGCTGCTGGAAGGAGCCACAAAATCCTTTACTCCCGCAACCGCCTGACCGGGCTGCAAACCCCACAACAGACGGTTCTTTCCCGAATAGGCCTGATAGACCCCCTTGCCGACGTAACACACTATTCCAGGCCGATACCCCATCACCTTGCTTCTCAGCAGTTCCCGCCCGGCTGCATACTCTGCCTTACTTATGTCAGCAGCAGCCCGGGTAGGGCGGGGCACAATATTTGTAAGCCCATAACCCAGTGCCAAAAGGCTTGCTCCCTGGTCAGGCTTCAACAATGTGGGGGTTAAACCGGAACGATACAATATCTTCCAAAACCGGTTGGAGGGATTGGCAAAGTGATATCCGGTTTCACCTGAGCGTATACTGGGATTGAAGCCCGTAAAAAGAATCCTCAGTCCCGGTTTGATATAATCCGGAACTTCTCCAAGGGGTATATCCATAATCTGTTCAGCCCTTCCCTGGAAATGTGATTTCAGCAATACAGACTATCATATTACAAAAACTTAAGGGTATCTATGCAGGAGATGCTCCTCCCGTCTAAGAATATATTATAGATTTAGCCCATGTTTACCCACAACAAAAAATGAAAGGTCTGCACTAATATGTCAACTAATTCCGCCAGGCTCCGCGGTTTGCTTGAAGAACCCGGTATACTTTTGGCCCCTGGTGCCTATGACGCTTTAAGCGCGCGAATCATTGAAAAGATCGGCTTTAAACTCATCATCATGGGGGGGTACAGCATCGCCGCCTCCCGCTTGGCTCAACCAGACTTTGGGGTGCTCACACTGACAGAAATGGCGGCCGCATTGAAGACCATCCGCGATGCCATAGACATTCCCGTCATTGCAGACGGTGACACCGGATACGGCAACCCGTTGCACGTGCGGCGCACTGTGCAGGAGTACGAAAGAATCGGAGCCGCAGCCATAATCTTTGAAGATCAGGTGTTTCCCAAACGCTGCGGGCATATGCTGGGGAAAGAAGTGATCCCTTGCGAGCAGCACGTTCAAAAGATCAGATCCGCTTGCGAAGCCAGGCAGGATCCGGACCTTCTCATCGTAGCGCGCACCGACGCTCTGGCTACTCAGGGATTACACCGGGCTATAGAGCGAGGCAAGCGCTATTTAGAGGCGGGAGCCGAAGCCCTGTTTATTGAAGCCCCACAGAGTGAATCTGAACTGGCTGCTATCGGCCAGGCTTTTCCCGATACGATACTGGTGGCCAACATGGTAGAAGGAGGGCGAACCCCCTGCCTAAGCGGCGAAGATTTAAAACAGCTCGGTTTCAAGATAGTCTTCTGGCCGTGCACCGCCTTATATGCCCTGGGCGCCGCCTTGGAGAAGGTCTTTTCCACCTTGCTGGCGACCGGGTCCACCGCAGCCTGCCAGGCTGAGATGTTGTCATTCAATGATTTTAATCAACTGGTTGGACTGGAAAAATACCTGGATTTGGACAGCCGCTATAAAACATGATTTCCTGATTTTAGAAGGCCACAATATTTTACTTGGTGCAAGACAGGGCTGTGAAATATTGTAGGGTTTTTATAGAGTAGATCCGATTTATAGACAGCTGATAATATCATAGTGGAGGGTAAAAATGTATAAGCGGATTTCCGTAATGTTCGCGGTATTATTGGTACTAATAATCGTTGCCAGTTCCCTTTACGCCAGTCAAGACACCTACGTGGATATTTCCTATGGCTCGTCACCGGCTCAGCAGCTGGATATCTTTCTTCCCGATGGATTTGAAGCACCTTATCCGGTCATCATTTCAATCCACGGCGGCGGTTGGTGCGGCGGAGACAAGACGGGTCCCGACACTGAAATCGCCAAAGCCGGGTTGAAGCGCGGTTATGCGGTAGTAGCCGTTAATTATCGCCTGAGCGGGGAGGCGATTGCTCCCGCGCAGATTCAGGACGTAAAGGCCGCCATCCGCTTCATTCGCGCCAATGCAGGCAAATATCATCTGGATCCCAACAAACTTGCGGTATGGGGTAGTTCAGCCGGCGGCGCCCTGGCAGCCCTGGCAGGGACCTCTTCAGGCGTTCAGGAATTGCAGGACCTGAGTATGGGGTACACTCGTTTTTCCGACCGGGTTCAAGCGGTGGTGGACTGGTGCGGCCCGGTGGATCTCGCCACTATGGATCAGCAATTCAAAACAAGCGGTATTAACGGTGAAAAGATGGATGTTTTGGATTCGTATGGGTCAAAGTATGTGGGTAATAGAATCACCCTGGTTCCAGAGCTGGTACAGCTGGTAAATGCCGCCAATTATATAACCCCGGATGATCCCCCGTTTTACATTCAGCACGGCACCGCTGACACCCTGGTTCCTTACCAGCAGTCAACCGAACTCACCAAGAAATTGGAAGCGGTTTTGGGAAAGGATAAGGTACAGTTGGTAACCATGCCCGGTATGGGTCATGATGGCCATGGTTTTACCAACCCGGAAAGCATCAGCCATGTTCTGGACTTTCTAGATAAGACCCTGAAATAACCGGTCTTTTAACGGAAAACAGACCCCTGGCGGGTCTGTTTTCGTCTTGGGATCATGGCCGGGGACTGCGTTTCATCACCCTGAGCAGCACGAACCGCGGACACCCTCAGGATCAATCAGAATATACTGGTTCTTGTCACGAGTCACCTGGTTTTCAGCAATCAGCCTTTTCAAGGTTTGCGCCACCATCACCCGGGAAGCACCGATGAAACAGGATATCTCGTACTGAGTGAGTCTCATATTTATTCTAGTACCCTCTGGGCATGGTTCGCCGTACTCGGCGGCCAGTTTGATCAGAAGTTTAAGCACCCTCTCCCGGGTCGAACCGATACGGAAATCAAGCACCTCCTGGGAAAAAGCGCGCAGCCGGTTGCCCAGGTTACAGATAACTTGAAGCGCCAGTCCTGGCGATTCCCGAATAACTTCCTCCAGGTTGTCGCGGGTGAGAATGCACACCCGGGAATCCACCATGGCTATAGCCGAGGTCAAATGCCTGGTTTTATCGCAGATGGAATTCTCGCCCAGAAATGAGCCCTTTCCCGACAACTGCAATATAATCTCTTTGCCTTCCTGATTCACCCAAACAGATTTAAAGGTCCCTTTTTGGACCACAAATAAGACATCGGAAATATCTCCCTGCCTGTATAAAGCCTCGCCCTGTTTTACATGGGTTGACATGGCCGCCCTCTTGCACAGCGTGGTTACCAGTTCGGGTTCAATACAGGTCAGGAAAGGCAGACTCTCCAGTGAATAGCTAAAAGATTCTGGCATTTGTAATTATCCTTGTCAAATAATTGATATCCGGTATCTGAGCCTTGGTCTATTGTTATCATATATCATCGTGAAAAAATCAGCAAAGAAGATGTGGCGGCGGGGTTGAAAGCACTGTAATATTGCGAGCGGATAATTTATCGTCCGAGACAACCTGGAAAGGAGAATTATGATGAGCAAGAAGATCGTCATTGTCGGTGGTGTTGCCGGAGGAGCCAGTGCGGCAGCGAGACTCAGGAGGCTGGATGAAGCGGCTGAAATTGTAATCATCGAACGCGGTGAACACATATCCTTTGCCAATTGTGGATTGCCTTACTATGTGGGGGGTGTAATCAACAAAAGACAGAGCCTGTTGGTGCAAACCCCCCGGGCCATGCACAAGCGCTTCAATATCGATGTGCGCACTCACCATGAAGCGATCAGCATCCATCCCCAGGATAAAACCCTTGAAGTCAGGGAATTGCTCACCGGGGAGACTTACGTTGAAAAGTACGACTACCTGATACTGTCCCCCGGCGCCCATCCCATCATTCCTGACATCCCCGGAATAAATCTGCCTAATGTTTTTACCGTTCGCAATGTTCCCGACAGTGATCTCATAAAAGATTTTGTTACCGTCAAACAGCCTGCGGCGGCGGCCATCATCGGCGCAGGTTTTATTGGCCTGGAAATGGCGGAAGCCCTGCATCAATCAGGGATAAATACCACCGTAATCGAGTCCGCAGCACAGGTCATGGGCGCTCTGGATCCGGAAATGGCAGCGTTCCTGCATCAGTATTTACGCCGCCAAAATGTAAACCTGATTCTGAATGATAAAGTGGTGGCCTTAAAGGGGTCTTCCAGGGTTGAAGGCGTCGAACTGCAGAGCGGTCAATTTATAGCAGCCGATATGGCCGTTCTGGGAATCGGTGTGGCCCCGGAGGTCGCTTTGGCTGAAGCGGCTGGATTAGCTCTGGGATCTTCCGGGGGCATTCTGGTCAACGATGGCCTGCAGACTTCCGACCCCAATATATATGCGGTTGGCGACGCCATTCAGGTAAAGGATTTTGTTACCGGTAAAGCGGCTCTGGTTCCTCTGGCCGGGCCAGCCAACAAACAGGGCAGGTTGGCTGCCGACCATATTTGTGGCCGACAGGCCAGATATAACGGCACCCAAGGTACCGCCATCCTTAAGTTCATGGATATGGTGGTGGCAGTCACCGGCAGCAACGAAAAACGACTGGGCCAGCAGGGAATTAACTACCTGGCCTGTCATACCCATCCCGCTCCGCATGCCACTTATTACCCCGGCAGCTCGCATATTGAAACAGAAGGGTTATCAGGTGAGAAACATCAGCGGAGGATTTAAACTTTTCCAGGCCATCAGTTAGCCAGGGCGGTTTGAGCTAAGCGCAACTGGCTTTCAGTTGGAATAAAGGCAGCTGGGTCAGAGGCCTGTACAATTACCGGCACCAATATGATATTTCAAAGTGATTGTTAAATAATTGATAGACCATCCCAGTATTATTCCTTATCATAATAACATATAGACTAATACATATAGCCGATTCGGTAAGGGCTTCTGACTATCAGCACTCCAATATGGCTCATAATACGCAGCTGTGCTGTTTTAAGAGTTTTCTTCAGACAGATATATAGAAAGAAAACCATTAGGGTGATGGGTAGTACCAAACAGCAAAGGGGGCGGTAAGGCAAGGTTGCTGAGTATCATGCTGATGGAGTAAGTCGAATGGTTATTAAGGAGGGGAATCAATGAGCGAATTCGTAGAAAAAGTAAAAGATAATGCGGCAAATAATTTCAAAGTTGGCCTTAACTGTGCAGAATCAGTCCTCAAAGCGGTTCTGGATACCGGGGTGGCTCCGGAATATCCCACCGAGGCAGTGGCACTGGCTACCGGGTTCGGCGGCGGAATGGGACTGGCCGGGCACAATTGCGGAGCCCTGGTCGGGGCAGTTATGGCTGTCGGGGCGGTGCATGGACGTAAAAACCCCATGGAGGGCGAATTCCAGGATCGTGTGGACCGGCTCTACGGTAATCCCGGCCTGTACAGATTCTTTAATGGTATGTCCCATGAATTCAGGGAAAAATACGGCGCTCTGGACTGTAAAACCCTTAACCAGGATTACCCCGAGTGGTTTGATAAAAACCGCTTTAAGGCTTGTATGAAAATGGTTATCGATGTTGCCGGAATGGCGGCGGAATATATTGAGAAGGGCACTTCCGATGGTTATACCCAGCCTTTCGGGGAGAACGTAGCCAAAAAGGTTTGATGCTACGCCGGTATATTCAGGTCTTATTTCTTTTTAAAAAATTAGAAAGCGGTGTTGAGCCGCTTTCTTTTTTGCTTGCTGTCTTATATAAACCTACCAACAAAGAATATACAATAATAATTATGACTCCTATAGAGCCTACTGCACCCATAGGCCTTATACCTACAATTAGGAAGACTATGCCAATGATAAGATTCATAATCACCTTATCGACCTTCAATGACCATCTGCCTTCTAAATTTCTTTGCGAATCAAAATGTTCTTTTGTGTAAAGGATTATTCCTATGGAATAAAGTAAAAGGAGTGGATTTAATATTAAAATGTGATATATTGCATTCACATAGCAGCGACGAGCAAAGATAGTCTTCTTGCGTATCGTGGTCATATCTATTCAGGGTTAGATCGGTCAATCCGCACATTTAAGACCAGTTCCCTTATCATTACATTAAATAAAGTTTATTTATTGCCATGTCCTGACTTTATGACATAGGATCGTCAAAAGCACCGCAGATACTATGCTTGAGGGCATTTGAGGGGTTGAAAAATCTCCTGTTATTTCAGATTGAGGGAAAGATCCAGTTTGGTAGCCGTTCGAAAATTAGTTAAGGTCATATTGGTTTTCAGCGGAGGGAGCCCTAGAACTTCGGCCAACTGAAGATAACTCTCG
>NZ_DCEA01000066.1:62891-63125 GCF_002316705.1 Syntrophomonas sp. UBA1041 | reverse complement strand
TCGTGGGGATCATGATCTTTTTCTCCCTGATCCTGGGCCTGGCCATCATTTATAACTCCATCGTCATGAGTTACAATGAACGCAAGAAAGAGCTGGCCTCATTGCTGACCCTGGGATTTACCCACACTGAGGTATCCGGCTTGATGTTGAAAGATACACTGATACAGGCAGTGCCGGGATTGCTCATCGGGCTTCCCACCGGGCGCTGGCTGGCAGTTTTCTATATTTCCAGTG
>NZ_DCEA01000066.1:62183-62742 GCF_002316705.1 Syntrophomonas sp. UBA1041 | reverse complement strand
GGCAGTTTTCTATATTTCCAGTGTGAGCACCGATATGTTCACCTTTCCGGTGGTTATCTCTCCCTTTAGTTATGTGCTCAGTTTACTGGTAGGTTTGAGTTTTGTCCTGACGGGGTACTGGTTAGCAACGCGGGGATTGTCAACTTTAGACATGATTGAGATGTCAAAATATGTGGACTAACAGGAGGCGGAGGCTAAGAAGATGAAGAAAAAGCGCTGGTTGTATGGGGGCATTGTCCTGGTAGTTGCGGTGTTGGCCGGAGTCGCAGTATACCAGGGCGGTGTTGCCGAGATGGACGCGGTTAAGGTCACCAGGGCGGCTGTCGCCCGGACCGTGGATGATACCGCTGTGGTGCAGGCTGTAAATGAATCGCTTCTTTATGCTCAACAGAGCGGAACGGTGGCTGCTGTGGAGGTTGAGTTAGGCCAGGAGGTCAAGGCCGGCCAAGCCCTGATACGCCTGGATAATCCGGATTTAAATATACAAGCCAGCCAGACCGAGTCGCAGATGAACCAAACCCGGGCAGGCCTAGATTCGGCCTCAGCAGCCCTTAACCGC
>NZ_DCEA01000066.1:61261-62008 GCF_002316705.1 Syntrophomonas sp. UBA1041 | reverse complement strand
CCCGCCTGCAGCTGGATGATGCCCGTAAAAACCTGGAACGGGTCAATTCGCTCCTGCAAAGCGGCGCCGCCAGCCAGAGCGAATACGAACAGGCCCTGACCGCTGTGCAGCTTCTGGAAAGCACTGAAAAAGAGCTGACATCTTCACAACAGGCCGCACAGGCGCAATTGAAAAACCTTGAGAGCACGCTGGGGGAAGTACAGGGCAAAAAAGCACAATTGATTGTCACCGCTGCCACTTCCGGTAAAATACTCAGTATTGATGTAAAAAAGGGTGCGGCCATCATGCCCGGTCAGTTGCTGTCCAGCATCGGCTCCAGCCAGCATCTGGAGTTAAAAGCCCACATATTAAGCGATGACCTGGCAGAAATCGCCGTAGGCCAGGCAGTTGACATCACTGCCCCGGTTTTGGGTACAAAAGTCCTTAAAGGACAGATCACCCAAATCTACCCTAAGGCTGAGGAAAAACAATCCGCACTTGGGGTAATTCAGCGCCGCGTACCGGTTATGATCAGTATGGAAGAAACCGGCACACTGCAGCCCGGCTTTGAGGTGCGCATCGCCATTCAGACCAGGCAGGAGCCGGATGCCCTGGTTGTACCCCGCCAGAGTGTCCGTACCGTTTCCAGCGGCGGCAAAGAAGTTTTCTTGATAAAAAACAACCGCATCATGATTCAACCGGTTGAGGTAGGCTTGAGTGACAGCGCACACATCGCTATCGTTTCAGGGTTGAGCGAAGGGGATATAG
>NZ_DCEA01000066.1:60815-61115 GCF_002316705.1 Syntrophomonas sp. UBA1041 | reverse complement strand
AGGGTTGAGCGAAGGGGATATAGTAGTGAAAGACGCCAGCAAGGATATCACTGCAGGCGGCCGTGTCAAGCCCCTCTTCCAATGACACGCGGGGACGCTTGCAGAATCCCTTAACATCATCGAGGACTTTCTATAGCGTTCTGGGGCAGATGGCCGCCGTCTGGTCTATTCGTCTTCAGGCTTAAAGTCCAGTGCCCCGGAATTGATGCAAAAGCGCATGCCGGTGGGACGGGGGCCGTCAGGGAATACATGACCCAGGTGCCCCCCGCAGGCTTTGCACATTACTTCGGTTCGGATCAT
>NZ_DCEA01000066.1:33304-60655 GCF_002316705.1 Syntrophomonas sp. UBA1041 | reverse complement strand
CATTACTTCGGTTCGGATCATCCCGTGGCTTAAATCCCTGGCCTGGTCCAGGGTTTCTTTGTCAAGGGGCTGGTAGAAACTGGGCCATCCGGAACCGGATTCGTATTTCACCTCAGAACTGAATAAGGGCTGGCCGCAGCCGGCACAACAATAGATGCCCTTTTCGTGATGATCATAATACTTATTATGGAAAGCCATTTCGGTCCCTTTTTGCCTTAAAATGCGATAGGCCTCGTCATCCAGCATCGCTTTCCACTCTTCCTCCGACCTGACCTTTTTCTCCGCCATGATATCATCCTCCTTGGGGTTATTTTAACCCTTTTAACGCAAAGAATGAAAAAAGGAAGCTAAAAAGGAGAACAGGCTGAGGCCAGCGCGGGTCATTTAGGCGAGGTCGATCACATGCAGCCGGCGTTCTTCTTGAAGGTTTATGAATTGATCTTTAACTCGAATCATGGGGCGTTGGGGTTCGTTCTGGTTAACCAGGACTACGGAGGCGATAGAGCCATCGCTCAATTTGACCATTTCACCAGGGATGACGTTTAATACATAGGATATCAGACGCCTGGTTATAAAAGGATCGAGATGGCCCAGGCTGCGGTTGACTACTTCATCCAAGGCTTCAAATAAAGGCAGGGCTTTGCGATAGGGCCGGTCAGAGGTCAGGGCGTCAAAAACATCGGCAACCGCAATAATACGAGAGAAAATATGCAGCTTATGCCCTAAAACCTTAAAAGGATAACCACTGCCGTCAAAGTGTTCGTGATGCTGTAAAATGGCAGTAATAACCTCATTTTCGGTTAACTGCATCTCTTGAGCAATTCTAAAACCGTACAGGGGATGCTGCTGCATTTCTTTATGCTCCTGTGAGGTGAGTTGGGCGGGCTTATTGATCAGATCCATCGGTATTCGGGCTTTGCCGATGTCGTGCAATAGGGCTGCTTTGGCCAGACAGCGCAGGGATTTATTGTTTAGACCCATGCCTTCGCCCAATTTTACAGCGATGATGCTGACTGAAACCGAGTGCTTCATGGTATACTCGTCTTTCTGGCGCAAAAGCTTGATCTGGTTCAATATATTGTTAGACCCGATAATTTCAGGATAAATTAAATCAACTGTATCTTCGACCTGATTGAGGGTGATAGCATGCCCTTGAGACAAACTGAGCATGAATTCCCGGAAAGCTTCTACCGCAGTGCCAATACCAGGAAGGAGCACCGCTTTGCGCATAGCAGCCCGGTTATCGAGTTCGGTCTTTTCTTCAGCAGAGGTTTCTTCCCATAGGTAGACCTCTTCAAATCCTTTTTTCAACAGTTGCTCTATGTGACGCGGCTCGAGGAGAATATCCCTGGCTAACAGCAACCTCCCATCTTGATCATAGATATTGCGGGCCAATTTCTGATTTACCTGCAGATGTTCCAGACTCAACTTAATCACAGTACACTCTCCCTGTGCAGTGATTTCAAGGAAATTTCTATTATTATACTACAATTTTCCTAAATTTAGGTATATATCTTTCTTATTTAGGTCATTTTTAGGTCATTGTATTGTTTATTAATTACTTATCGTTTTTTTTGGCCACTGCCTATAACTGTCACAGAATAATAGTATGGTAGCTTGCGCAAAATGATATTGAGCATACCCAATAAAACCATGAAAGGAGTCTGGAAATGAATTTGAATCACATGGAATTGCAGAATCTGCGGCATCTTATCGGGGCGCATAAGAACACGGAAAAGAAATTGAATTTCTATTCCGAACAATGCCAGGATCCGCAGTGCAAGCAGATGTTCCAGCAGGCAGCCAAATCCTGCAGTCAGACTACTCAGAAACTGATGTCATTTTTAGGTTAAAGGAGAGTTGGTAATGAATAAACATCTAACTGACAAGGAAATGGTCAATGACATCCTGGCATCGACCAATGCCAGCCTAACCAAGTATGCTAACGTTATCAGTGAAACCGCCAACCATCAGCTTCGTTCAACCATCCAACAGATCCGTAATAGTGATGAACAGTTCCAGTATCAGCTCTTCCAAATGGCTGAGCAAAAAGGCTTTTACAAACCCGCGGCCCAGGTCGATACTCAAGATATCCAGACTGTTAAGTCTCAAGTTTCTTCCTGATCCTGCTCCTCTTGAAAGGAACGTTTTTCAACGTTCCTTTTTTGTTTCTGCTTTTAAAGGGTGATTGTGATATATTTAACATAAAATAACAGCAGGGGGGAAGATAATTTATGCGAAAGAAAAGCCCGATCATATTTACTGGACTCTTAATGCTACTTATGCTATTGTCACTTGCAGTCAGCGGATGCCAAAAAACTACGCCTCAACCGCCACAACCTGCTGAAAGCACCCTGATAAACCCGGTGGGCCCACTGGTTTTACCGCTAGCAGGCCTGGAAAACGGGGCGGTTAAAGGCCCGGTCACAGTCAAAGTATCTTACTGGAAAAGCAATGATGAAGCCATTGGCTTATTGACCGGTAACCAAGCTGATTTCGCGGTGTTGCCGGTCACTTTGGCGGCCAATCTATACGCCAATCAGAAGGACCTGGTGATGGTAGGCGTACACGAGTGGAAGGTGTTTTATCTGTTAGCCCGGCAGGGGGTTCAGTTTACCGACTGGTCTTCATTGAAAAACAAATCCATTCACATGCCCGTCGGCAAAGGCCAGACCGTGGACGTGCTGTCCCGATTGGGAGTGATCAGAGCCGGCCTGACTCCTGATCAAGACGTACAATTCGTATACGCTCCGCCGCAAGAAGTGGTAAGTCTTTTTCAGACCGGCAAGATAGATTTTGCCGCCTTGCCCGAACCTTACGTCACCCTGGCCATGAAAGACAACGCCGGATCCATCGTGCTTGATTATCAGAAGTACTGGGGAGAAGTCGCCGCTGTAGAACCCCGGGTTCCTATAGCCGGACTATTTGTAAAAAAGGATTTCGCCGCCAAGAATCCTCAGATGGTAAAGGATGTGGCCCAGATGCTGTCAGATTCGACTGATTGGTGCAATACTAATCCCGATGCTGCAATCGAACAGGCCCAAAATACCCTGCCGCTGCCGGCGGCAGTCATGAAAGCCTCTCTGCAGCGTACCGAATTCAAGTATATTCCCAGCGCCGAGTGCCGTGACGAAGTTAAAAAATACCTGGAAACCATTCAGCAAATTGACCCCAACTCCATAAAACAATTGCCTGATCAGGGGTTTTACGGTGAATGAAGGGATTAAGCAGAGCACTGACCGGCATCATCGTTTTCCTGGTATGCTGGCAGATTCTATCTTTTTTTATAAGTCGCGTAATTATTCCGGTACCATCAGAAACCCTGGGATTGCTGGGTGAACACCTGACCAATCCCAGGATGCTGGAGGCCGCTCTGCAAACTGCCTGGAAAGTAGGTTTAGCTCTGGTCCTGGTGCTTCTCTTAGGCATCATTGCCGGGCTTTTTTTGGGAATATCCGAGGCTTTTTATGAAATGTTCCGCCCCATCATCATGTTTATACAAGCGGTTCCGGTTGTGTCCTGGTTAACTCTGGTTATTTTTGCCTGGGGCGTAGGTTGGAGAGGTCCAGTTTTCATTACCTTCGTTTCCCTGCTGCCGACCGCCGTATTGACCACAGTCTCGGGGATGCGCAATCTGGACAAAGATCTTCTGGAAATGGCCCGTGTCTATCGGGTGCCTTTTAACAAGGTTTTCCACTACATCTACTGGGGCTCACTCTTGCCCTTTATTGCAGCTATAATCGATGTGACCATCGGGCAAGCCTGGAAAGTGGTTCTGGTATCCGAATATCTGGCCGGAGGCAGCGGACTGGGTGTGGAGATATTCAATGCCCGCATGGTGGTCGACTCAGCCGGCGCCTGGTCGGTCACACTTATGGCTTGCATATTGGGCATCACCACTGAACGTCTGGTCAAATACCTTTTAAGGAGGATGTCAAAGCGATGGGGGCCAGCATAGAGCTTAAGGGGATATACAAGGATTTTGCCGGGCTGAGGGTTCTGGAAAACTGGGATCTGGTCATTAGCCCTTCTGAAAGAATCGTAATTTTAGGGCTTTCGGGTTCAGGCAAAACCACCTTTTTAAGATTGCTGGCCGGAATCGAAGCCCCCACACGGGGACAACTCGAAGTCAACAGCCAAAAGATCGGTTTTGTCTTTCAGGAGCCTCGCCTCATCCCCTGGCGTACTATCCGGCAGAATCTACTCTTTGTAAACGATCGGGCTAATATCGATGCGTTGCTTAATAGCTTGCATCTGGAGGAATTTTCCGATTATTACCCATCCCAACTGAGCGGAGGCATGAAGCAGCGGGTCAATTTGGCCCGAGCCCTGGCAGTCTCTCCAGATTTGCTGATTATGGACGAAGCTTTCGCTTCCCTGGATTTAAAGGTCAAGGTTGACATTATGAATGATGTCATGCGGCTTTGGCAGCAACACCGCTTTACCATGGTATCAGTCACCCACGACCTCAAGGAAGCATTGTATCTTGCCGACCGGATTCTCTTGATATCCAGCCGCCCGGCCCGCATCATACAGCAGTTTCCGGTCGATCTGAGCGAACCCCGGATATTCTCCTCGCCGGAACTCTTGTCTCTGGAAGGAGATCTGCTGCGATTGGTATGTCAGGATTAAGCCTACCGTTATTATTAATATATTGTCATTTGTTTATATTGCTAAACATTTGTTTAGAGACTTCTCTTGCAGACCGGTAATAAAGGTTTACGGCGTTCCGCTCCCTATGCCGGGAAGCTCCATCACTTTCATGCCCGAAGGCAGTTCGAAAAGCGATTCCGGCAGGGCCTCGAACTTATAGTTGCTGTATTCCATCACTGTAGTGCTGTTATTGTAGGTGCTCTCGATTCGGATCGGCAGGCCATGATCTTCCCATAACCATATACGGTTGTCAACCTCATCCTGCTTATATTGAACTACCACACAATTTTTCCCGTCCAGGACCTCCTTGCCCAGCGGTTGGGTGTTTTCGTCTACGTTATCAATACTGTGCACTGGATTGATGTCTTCTGCCGGCTGCTCATCAGTGACCTTTATAGCCTGTTCATCCCCGGATGTAAACATGTAGTTGTAGCCTTTGCTGTTGCGGATGAAGATGGCGGTGCTTTGGCTCCCGGCATCAATAGTTTCCGAGCGCAGGTTATTGCCGGCAATCCACAACTTGCCCTGCAGCACACTGCCTTCATCAGGTTTGACCGCAAATTCACAGTAAACCCCGGGATGGTTTTTGCCCTGGGCCAGGATTTCTGCCAGGCTTTTAGCTTTGGCAGTACCGCTGCTCTGTATGGACACACTTTCTTTGGATGCCGGTTCCTTCTGCTCCGCTGAGCCTGACCGGCTGCAGCCAGCCAAACTGAGCAATAACAAAACCACCAGACCTATTAACATCCATCCGGGCCGGTTAAACATCTTTAGCAACCCCTTTCTGCAAACCGTTCTTCTCAAATCCCCGCCAAACTAATACACCTTTAGATTATTCGTTGCCAATCGCCTCAGTTTTGGAGTTGAAACCGTACACCGCAGATAAAGCGCCCTGAGGGCACTTCTGTAAACAATCCCCGCAGCGGATACATTCCGGGCTATTAGCCTCCCGCGCAGGGTCAACGTTCATCCGGCATTGGTTTGCACAAGTTCCGCAACCGGCACATAACTCCCGGTCGCATTTATAATGATACCAGCTAACCCGGTTAAAAAGTCCGTAAATAGCCCCGAGCGGGCATAAAACCCGGCAAAATGGCCTAAATATCATGAAGCTGACAACGATTACCGCAAACAATATCGTCATTTTGAGGACGAACAGGCTGCCGATCGCAGCCTGCAAACCCGGAACCAGACCCACCAGCGGCAGGCCTGCTTCCAATGTACCGGCCGGGCAGATATATTTACAGAAGGCCGGCACTCCCAGGCCTAAAGTACGAGCCCCTGCCAGGGGTATCCAGATTACGAAAACAAGCAGGATGAGGTACTTGCTCCAGCGCATCCATTGAGGCAGCGCCAGTTTTACAAAGGGCGCCTTGTAAAGCCATTCCTGCAGCATGCCGAAGGGACAGATCCAACCGCAGATCCAGCGCCCTAAAAATGAGCCGAACACAACCAGCCAGCCCACAACGTAAAATGACCAATTATAAAAAGGGTCGGCTAAAACGGTCTGCAGCGAACCCAAAGGGCAAGACCCTATCGCCCCCGGGCAAGAATAGCAGTTCAGAGCGGGAATACAGATCTGTTTGAGTTTTCCCCGGTAGATGTGTCCGCTGATAAAGTTCCCCATCAGCGGGTTCCACATGAAGACACTGATTAGCTGCACCCATGCTCTCATATCAACCAATACCAACGCATTCCAGGCATATGGTTATGGCCTTGGCCCATACAGTCAGGTGTTCATTGCGCAGCAACCCGAATAGAATCATGGCCAGACCCAGCGCCGGAAGCACCAGTCTGAGCATCTTTCCTCTCATCTCATCACCCCATATCACCCGGAGTCTATGGCTTTAAGCGCTCATCTGGCTGCAGCGTCCGGTTCAGGCCCGAGCAGCCTGTCAATCACTTTGCTGTAGCCCTCCAGGCTATTGCTGCCGCTGACCAATTCTCCCAGAACTTGACCGCTGCTATCCACGAAAATAGTGGCCGGAACATAATCGAAAGCCCGGCAGACACTTTTCTCCAGGGAAGCGTCGGGAATAACATTCTGATAGAGAGCACCGCTGGCTGAAACAATTCTTCTGGCGGCTTCCACATTCTTATCCACTACCACCCCCAGGATTTTAACCCCGGAGCTTTCATACTTCTTTTGCAGACGCTCCAAGTCAGGCATTTCTTTTATACAAGGTTGGCAAAAGGTACCCCACAGATTGATCATGGTCAGGGTGTGCTGTTGAAAAACCTGTTCGGTCACCGTCTGACCATTAAGGTCGGTTGCCGAAAACTCTGGAATAACATTGCCTGCCAAGGGGTTCTTTCCCGGTTTTGGTGCCGGGCTCCCGGTTTGGTTGCCAACCATTTCCTTTATCGGAGAATTGTGATCAATAGAGTCTGAGGCCGGGCTCCCGGTTTGCTCGTCCCGGCTGCATCCTGACGGAAGAAGTAAAATTAAAACCACGAGCAGTGCAATTAGTCTCTTCATTCACACCTCCGTGAACGGTATTTAAGTGAAAAGGCTATTTCTTATGTTTTTTCACATAAGCCTTTATTTCCTGAATCAATTCTTTTTTCAAAGTTTGAGACTTGATTTTCTTCGAGATTATCTCTTCTTCCGGGAATATTCCGTTAACGGTTTTTCTCACCCGGACGGTTTCCTCGAAAACCAACTCATCCGCCCTGGTCACCCGCACTTTGAGATCATAATCGCGGGTGCCTTCAATGCGCTTTCCTTTCAGCTGGGTTACATTAAGGATTACAAATTCATATTTGAACACATGAATTCCCCCTGATACAGATAATAGCGATTAATACTTAATTCGTAATCGCCTGCTGTTTTCCTTCCGGTAGAGAGGGAGAAACAGGCAGGGCAGGAACGGGGAGGGGAGATCAGGGTGACAATTGGGGGCGGTCCTTTTTGTCACCCAGTTGTCACCCGGCCCCCGAAGCCTACCAGGCCTGGCGGTATATATTCAGTACATCCTCCCGCCCCAGCCTTTGCAAGACTCCCAGTGAGCCTTTTAATACCGCATTGTCAGCCATGGTTTCCAGATCAGCAGCCTCTACGCCAAGGTCGCGCAGGCGCGAAGGAATGTTTAACGATATAAAAAAGGCCTGGAGGGCATCAATTCCTGCCACGATCAGATCATCACCCTCCAAGGCGGTTATGCCAAAGATTTTTTCAGCAAAACGGTGGAAAGTACCGGGATCGTTCTTGTACACATACCGCATCCAGACCGGCAAAAGCACCGCCAGCCCGGCTCCATGCGCCACCGGGTAAAAAGCGCTCAGGCTGTGCTCCATGCCATGGGTAGCCCAATCCCCTCCCCGGGTCCCCGGGGTTGTGCTGCCGTTGAATGCCAGGGTTCCGGCCCAGGCCAGCTGCGCCCTGGCTTGATAATCAGCCGGATCCCGCAAGACCTTGACGGCTTCTCTCATGACCGTTTTAATCAGTCCTTCCATATACTCCCTCATGACCTCCACATCCGTGCTGCCGTCAAAGTAGACCTCCAGGATATGGGTTATCATATCCACCGCTCCCTCGGCGGTGTTATGAGCGGGCAGAGTGCTCTGCACCGAAGGGTCAATGATGGATAAGCGGGGATACAGGTACTTGGAGCCCAGCCCCCACTTGGTCTGGTCATCTTCCCGGGTCAATACGGCATTATTATTCATTTCCGACCCGGTTCCAGATATGGTCAGAACTCCGTATATGGGTAAAGCCTGCTTAATCCGGGCTGCTCCGGCAAAGAAGTCCCATACCTCACCAGGGTGGTGATATCCTGCCGCGATTATTTTAGCACTGTCAAAAACACTGCCTCCGCCGACGGCTATCACTGCTTCAACCTGATATTCCCGGGCCAGCTCAATTCCAGTTTGTACCTTGGAGAGAACAGGATTGGGCTGCACCCCCGGCAGTTCCACAAATCCGACCCCGGCCTCATGCAGGGCAGAAGCAACCTGTTCATAAACCCCGTTGCGAAAAACCGAGCCCTGCCCATAAACCAGCAAAGCCTTCTTGATGCCGTCATTGGCTGCTTCCTTTCCCAATCGTTTGATGGTATCCTGTCCAAATATGATACGGGTAGGATTAACAAAACTGAAATTTCTCATGTTTAAGGCCTCCTTATCGCATATCTGTTATTTCATGGTAGCATACAATGGATTGCTAATCTCACCAAAGAGGTAATTTGTACTGCTATAATCATTTCCAAATATTTTTATGTCATCACCCCCAAAATCAATTGCTGCCTGGCGCATTCTTTAACAGAAGATGCTCACCGCTCTTGACGCTCAACAGGAGCATCGTATCTTCCGATTCGTTCCAAAAACCAGTCTCATAGTACTCTTGTTTGACCTTGAAAAACTACCCCGCCCCAGGGGTAGTTTTTCATTCTGTTTAGCATCAAACAGATAAGCTCAGGCGACTCAAGTTAAGCGCTTTCAAAAATTCCTGGGAATATGCCCGCCTTATGCAAGATTATAGCGTAAGAATGTGTAATGCATAGGCAAAGGGTAATTTTGAACCAGAAAGGTCGTGATGCGATGCCAGCCAGGCGCACGGGAGTTGTCTTGACTCTATTATTAGTCTTCTCTGTTTTCCTGACCGTCGGCCTGTTAAGTGCCTCCACCGTACAAGCGCAGGATGTTAATGTCTATATCAACGGGGTGCAAACCCTTTTCCCCGATCAGCTGCCTTATATCGATGAAAACGACCGCACTATGGTGCCGGTTCGCTTCTGCTCACTGGCCCTGGGCGCCACCGTTGAGTGGGATGCCGAACATATGCAGGTCATCATATCGCGGCCTGAAGATGAAACCGCTTCAACCCGCCAGGTCACTCTTACCATCAACAGCACAGAAATGCTGATTGCCGGCGAGTCTCCCCGGTCAATGGACACCGCAGCCGTGCTCAAGAACGGCCGCACTGTGGTGCCACTGCGCTTTATCTCCGAATTCTTTGCAGCCGAGGTGGTCTGGGATTCCCCCAGCCGCGCCGTACATGTTTTTACCCTGGGTCAAACCCCTGAAGAGCAGGCCCAGATCATTCAGAAGGCCTCTGTTGACGGGGCTGAGTTACCGCGCCTGAATTCGGCTCAAAACCTGCAGCGTCTATTAGATGAATACAATCAAAACAACTACCGGTTAGGACTGCAAAACGACCTGATGAAATCTGCCGCGTCGGTACAGGAACAAGCCGCCCAACCTGCGCCCGCCGCCGGGTTGTTAAGTGGCGGAACTGCTTATTCAGGCACCAACGTTCAGGTTGAAGGAGTGGATGAATCCGATATAGTAAAAACCGACGGGGAATACCTCTATCAGGTAAAAGACCGTGAGGTAATCATTGTGAAGGCCTACCCCGGCAGTGAACTACAGGTGGTGGCACGGGTTCCGGTTACGCAGCGACCCCGCGAGATGTACCTTCACCAGAACCGGTTGATTTTAATTCAGGATTCCGTGCTTAATCGTGATTACCCTGAGCCCGTACCCATGGAAGATACCGCCAAGAGGCTTATGCCGTCAATTTACCCGCCGGCTCAGAGCCGCACCCTAGTGACCATATTCGATACCAGTGAAAAGAGCCGCCCGGCAAAAATTGATGAATACGGCACTCCCGGCAACTACGTGTCATCGCGCAAAATCGGGAACAACATTTATCTAATCAGCAGCGAACATGTCTACCAGCCCTTTGAACCGGTCTATTCCGTCAACGGCCAGGAATACACCAAATCCTACGATCAGATTCGCTATTTCCCCGATATGCAGTTAAGCTCCTATGTGAACATCGCCCAGGTAAAATTAACCTCGGCCGGCAGCCAATTCGCTCTGGAGACCTTCCTGGGATCAAGCGGCAATGTGTATTGTTCGCAGAACAATCTTTATATAGCAGCTTCATTATACCGCCCCGCCTACTACCGCCAGGGGTACACGGAAGACAGCGAAAGCACCGTACTATACAAATTCGGTCTGGGCAACGGGGTGAGTTATGCCAGCCGCGGCCTGGTTCCGGGCACGATATTGAACCAGTTCTCCATGGACGAATATGACGGCTATTTCCGCATCGCCACCACCCGCAACGGATGGAACGCAGATAGATCCGGCAACGCGGTGTATATTCTCAATGCGAGCATGCGGCAGGTCAGTGCCATCCAAGATATAGCTCCGGGAGAAAGAATATACTCCGCCCGATTTATAGGCCCCCGGGCCTATCTGGTTACCTTCAAGCAGGTCGATCCTCTATTTGTGATAGACATGACTCCCTCAGCCCCAAAAATCCTGGGCAAGCTAAAAATCCCGGGGTTCAGCAATTATCTGCATCCTTACGGGGATCACTACCTGATCGGGCTGGGCAGTGAAGTGGAGGATAGCGGCAAAGCCACCCGGACTACAGGATTGAAACTGAGCCTGTTTGATGTTGCCGACGTCAATAACCCCATCGAAGTCAGCAAGGTAGTGATCGGAACTTCCGGAACCCGCTCCGAGGCTACCGACAACCACAAAGCCTTTATGATGTACCAGGATGTGGTAGCCTTTCCGGCGACTGTCTATGAAGGTGCCGGAGAGTATGGATCCTTTGCCTTCCAGGGGGCTTATGTATATAATGTCTCCCCGCAGGGCTTTACCCAGCAGGGCCGCATCACCCATATGGATGAGCAGGACTACCTCAAGGCAGGAGACTATTGGGGCGGAGGCAATCGTGAGATTCAGCGCGTGGTGTTTATCGGCGGCAATTTATACACATTGTCCGAAGGTATGATCAAAGCCAACCAGAACGGTACCCTGGCTGAACTGAACCGGCTGGTAACGGATTAGAGTCCTCCTTATAGGGGTCATCAAACACGATGACCCCTTTGCTTTTCATCCCCAAAAGGAAATGGCCATTCCCCTGTTCATGTACCCACATCCCCGGCCCATGCTGTATGTAAACCTTTCTCTGGCACTATGGCCCGCCGTGCATCCCCTTCCTCACAACTGGCGCCCGACAGTCTACCTGACTCAGGTGGCAAAATCAAGCTCTTTCCTATACAATAATGGTTATGAAACAAATAGCTGCAACCAACCGCATACTGGTTTTCGCGCCCCACCCCGATGATGATGTCCTGGGCTGCGGCGGCAGCATAGCCTGGCATGTTGAGCAGGGACATCAAATCAAGATAGTATATCTAACTTCCGGCGAATCCGGCAGTTTAGAAATCAGCAAAACCGAGCTGGCCGCTTTGAGAGAAAGCGAAGCCCTGGCCGCAGCCCGGACTCTGGGTGTAAAAGAAACCGAATTCCTGCACTGGCCGGACGGCTACCTCATGGTCGAACCGGAATACTTGCTGAAGCTGACCAGCTTAATAAGAGAGGAAAAGCCGCACCGGGTTTACCTGCCGCATAGCCAGGACGCGGTTCGTGATCACCTCGTCACCCACCGCCTGGTTATAGAAGCCATGCGCCGGGCTGCCGGGCCCTGGTTCCAGGAGTGCCTTTTGGAGCCCTGGTCTGTTGCCACCGCACTGGGTTACGAAATATGGACTCCGATTCTATCTCCTGGCTTAGCCCTGGACATTTCTAATTTTATGATTAAAAAAATAGCGGCACTAAATGAGCATCGCTCCCAATTAGAGGGCTTTCGCTATGATGACGCCATCACCGGCCTCAATCGTTACCGCGCGGTTATGAACAGCCGTTATGAGTACTGCGAATGTTTCCAGCTGATAAAAACACGAGAGGTAATGGATCAGCCTGCCTATGAGTAGCATCAATCCGTCCGTCCTCTTGATCACCCCGTTTCACAAAAGCCAGCGCGGCAATACCCTGACCACCCGGCGAATCTGCACCGGCCTGACCCGGCAGGGCTTAACCGCCGAGCTTTTATCACTGGAAGATACCGATTATCAGGTAAAGCTCCATCAGCACCTGGGCAGCGGGCGCTTTAATATGGTGCATGCCTTTAATGGCCTTTATCTGGCCAAAATAATGAGCAGCCATCCGCAATTGCTGGATTATCCCTTGATCGCGACTTTAACCGGAACCGACATCAACCTGCCCGGAAATCAAGAGTATACCGCCCTTGAGCCCGTGTTTACCGCCGCCCAATACATAGTGGTCTTCCATGAGGATTTTAAAAACCGGCTTTTAAGCCACCGCCCCTCTCTGGAAGAAAAGGTGGCGGTAATTCCCCAGGGCATATGTCTGCCCTCCGCACCAGCCCGGAAACCACAGGATTTTGGCATTCCAGTTGGCAGCACCGTGTTCTTGCTGCCCACCGGGCTGCGGCCCGTAAAAAATGTGGATTTGGCCCTGGACGGCTTAGAGCCGCTTGCCAACGAAGACAGCCGGGTGCGATTATTGATAATGGGGCCGGTAATTGATAAAACCTATGGCCTGCACATCTTGCAGCGCATCAAGGCCCTTCCCTGGGTCGTATATATAGGAGAAGTCTCACACACTGAAATCAGCGGGGTGTTTACCTTAGGCGATGTGGTCATGAACTGCTCTGAGGCAGAAGGTCAGCCCCAGGCAGCTCTCGAAGCCATGAGTTTGGGTGTGCCGGCTATTCTAAGCGATGTGCCGGGAAACCGGAGCATCATCAAAAATGGGCGGGAAGGGTTTTACATCAGAACCTCTCGGGATCTTTACCAGGCAGCCCGGATTTTGCTAACCCGGCCCGCCCTTCGGCAAGAGATGGGCCAGGCTGCCGCCGAACTGGTCAAGGCCAGGTTTGATTACACCTGTGAGATCAGGCAGCATATAGAAATATATAAAAAAGCACTGGGCGTCTCCCGGCATTGATCGGCCGGCTGCCGCTCCTGGCCTGCTTGGCCCAGTGCGGCACCAGCCCCCAGCGCATCAGTCTCAATTCGTTGCCAGAACTGTTTTGACTACTACTGGCAGGGTCTGGATCGGTGCCGCATTGCAACGCGGCTTTATGGCGAAACCCGAAGCAGCACATTAATCAGCCTTAAGAAAGGCTCAAGTAACCACCTTAAAAATTACGAACCATTCCTGTATCTGTTCAGTTGTCTGCACCGGTACAAGCCACTCCGGTATCTGCCCATCCAGCAATTGATTGTAGAATATGCCAGGGTTTTCCCCGGCGCCGTAGATCACCTTTTCAGAGGATTTTGGAGTCAGTACAACCAGATCCACCTGGCGTTCGCTGATAACGGAATAGGCTTGCCCGGCATTTGCAGCGGTCATCACCCGGTGGTTAAACAGAATCCCGTCGTCATTGCGATGATATGGGGTTGCGATCACCTGATGAGGAGTGCGGTACAGAACCTCCGGACCATAGTCCATATCAATCAATATCACCGCACTGGCCGGCAGATTATTATCGGGGTCATTCAGCCAGTCGCACAATAACCCGGTTTTGGGTGTGGCGGCGGCTGAATCATTGGCAGGACCCTCCAGCAGCAAACCTAATAAGAGAAAGCCAAACAAGAACAGGAAAATGGTGATGGCCCGGGTCAGAACTCGCAGGCTGCTCCGCCGGATCTCGGATACCTTCGCCAGAATCTGCCCGAGGAACATAGTCAGGGGGAGGATAAGCAGAGCTGAACAATAATAGACCCAACGTATTTGATAAAAAGTCAGGGGAATGAAAAGCAGCAGACCCAACATGCAGGTTAGCAGGTGTTCTGTACGGTAATTACGCGTTTTAACGGCAAACTGCCACAGTATAAAGCCCAGAGCCAATAGGATTGAGCCGATTACCGCCACTTTTGTAGTTGTAGATTCTGACATCAACGGTTGGACTTCTATAACCCAATTAAGCCAGATGGGGGCAATAGCTGGGTTTACCTGGCTGAAAGGCCCTTTAAAGAATGCAGGTACGGTAAGCCACAGGATCAGCCCATCCAGCAAAGCTATAGAGACGGCGGCACAGGAACGCCTCCACACAGCCTGCCGGCTGAATATCCTGAGAATCCATGCCGAAAGCGCAGCCAACAAAAATACAATAATATGTACTGCTGAAATCCGGTCATATTCAAACTGCAGCAGCAGGGCCGGCCGGTGTTCCAACAAAACGAACAGGCACGAAGATAATAGCAGTGACCAGGCAAAACCGGCCAGCTTTAGGCGATAACCCTCACCCTGTGTAATCCACAGCAGGGTCAGGGTGGCAAACACCAGCACAACACCAGTCAAGGCCTCTACACTGACCCACATCGCAATTCCGGCCAACAATCCCGCCCACAGCGCTATAGGGCGATTATGCGCTGGCAGTACCAGGCGCAACAGACAGCCCAGCAATCCGATGAAGAGCAATGACAACAGGCTGTGATGATCCGGGCGGCCGAAATGGTAGACCGACACCAGCAGAAACTGGCCCAGGAATATCAGCCAGAGCAGCCTCCGCTTCTCCTCGTCCAAAACCGGCCTGGCAGCCCAGGCTATTGCTGCCAGGCTAAAAACTCCAAGGATGGGGCTGATAACAATCCCCCACCAATACAAAGCTTTATGGAAGCCCAGCAATGGAGTAAGAAGACCTGCTCCCAATAAAAGTAGAATATCCAGGGCGCGGGTCCAGTGCAGGGTTTCCCCGTAGGGAGCATTGCTGCGGGGTATAAGCGAGTCAAACCAATCGCGGTCTGCGGCCAATTGTTCCACTCTTACCAGACGGGTGAAGGCATCAGTATCCACTAAATCCTTTTCCGGATACCCCTGCACAACATAATAGTAAACCAGCAAAATAGCAAACCAGGCGACCACTGTAAGGTAGAATATTGCCCGGTTGGAATCGGCATGGAGATGATACTTACTCGTTTTCATCAGTGCTTAGTTTCCATTTCCTCGTGGTACTCCTCATCTGTATTCACTTCCCACAGATCGTGTCTAGCCCCCTGTATGTTTTGGGCGGCTAATATACCGGTAAGTATAGAGTGATCCATGTTATTGTAGCGATGCAAGCCGTTGCGGCCGATGGTCTGCAGGTTATCCAGACCATTCAGAAATCGCTTTATGGCCGGCATGGCTTCTTGATAATCGTCATCATAAACAGGATAAGCTTTGGGCACTCTGACCACCCAGCCCCATTTGACGATATCCTTTTCTATCAGGCCGATCTGGCTGATCTCCTCTACTGCCATGTCGATTAAATCATCATCTGGGGACGACCATAACTCATCCCCCTCATTGCAGAAGTACTCCAGGCCCAAAGAACTGCATCCTTCTTCAGGAACCATGCTTGGACTCCATTGTTTGAAATTCTGTACCCGGCCCAGGTTCACCTCGGGGGAATGAACATAAATCCAATTATCCGGGAATAGGAATTCTTTGTTTAAAGCCAGGTTGACGGAAATGAAGTCCCGGTATTTCAAGAGATCTCCGGCCTTGACTACATCCGGATCGAGCCCGGGCCGAAGCAAATGAATCAGATCCCTCAAGGGCAGGCTGCTTATGGCATGATCAGCCTCGATTCGATTCTCCTGCCCGGTTTGGTCTACATATTCCACTGCTATAAACTTTGGTCCATTCATGTTGATCCGGCTCACCCTAGCATTCAGCAGTACTTTTCCGCCACACTTTTCTATGGCCCGGGCCATTGATTCATACATCTGCCCCGGCCCCAGGCGGGGATAGTGAAATTCTTCAATCAAGGTCTTTATGCTGTTCTTTTTAAACTGCTTAAACAGGGCATTGGTAACCGCTTTGACCAGATTCAATCCCTGAATGCGCTGGGCAGCCCATTCAGCTTTTAACTCTTTAGTGGACATGCCCCAAACTTTTTCGGTATATGATTTGAAAAAGTGGTTAAAAAGCCGATAGCCGAACCGGTTGGTAACCCAGTCTTCAAAACTCTCCTCGGGATGAATAGGCTTCACTTTGACTTTCATATAGCTGCCGACTATCTTCATTGATTCGTACAACCCCAGTCCTGATAGGGCATTAAAGGGCTTGATAGGATAGTCAAAGAACTTGCCCCGGTAGAATATCCTGGATAGCCTGGGCCGGAGCAGGAAATCCTCTTCCAGGACCTCGTTCCACAATTGTTCGACTTCCTCTATTTTGGTAAAAAAGCGGTGCCCTCCCTGGTCAAAGCGATAGCCGTCTTTTTCCACGGTCTTACTTATTCCGCCAACCTGTTTTTCCTTCTCAATAAGGGTCACCCGATAGCCCTTTTTGGCCAGTTCATACCCGGCAGCCAACCCGGCGGGGCCGCCCCCCATGATCACGACATTTTCCGCAGCCATACTAAAACCTCTCTCTGCTCATTGATAAACGAATAATCTGCGCCGGCCGAAGAAATTGAAAAAGAAGACCACCGCTACCGATACCGCCTTGGCGTACAGGTACCAAACCCCGAGCCAGACCAGCAGGTAGATGATAAAGTCATTCAGCAACAGTCCTACTACCCCGATGGATGCATACCATATGAACTCCTGAAGTAGCGGAAATTTGCTTTCCTTAAAAACGAACAACCTTGCCAGGATGTAGTTCACCGCCAGGCCGCAGGTAAAAGAAATCGTGGCGGCATGAATATGGTGAAATGCAGCGTACTCCACCAGTACATAGAGCAACCCCACATCCACCGCCAGGGCCGAAACGCTTACCAGGCCGTATTGGGCCATCTCGAGAAATATGGTCAGGTATTTATTTTGTAAACCACGGTGATATTTCTTCATTTGTCAATAATTCATCTTCCCAATTTAATATATCGAATTGAGGATAATTATCCAGTAGGTCTTTGCGCAAGAAAATAAAGATTTGGTACGCATCGACTTCATCTTTCCAAATATCATGGCCGGCTACCGGCTTAACCAGGGCATAATCAGCCACGCCGATCTGGTCCCCCAAAGTGAAGTTGGCATGAACGTTGGTGAATAACACATCGGGCTTCCCTCCGGCAATTAGGTCTTTAGTGTATAATCCTTCTGTGTCAATTCGATGTGTCAGATAGCGTTGGTTTGCGGCTTTATTATTGAAGTTGGAGAATATGTTTTCTTTGAAGTATGCCATGGCAGGAATCCCTTCGGTGTAAGCGTAATCTTCGTAGCTTTCAGCTGTGGCCCCATCTGCTATAATCCTCCAGGCTGCCACGATGTTTAATTGATCCAGCCGGTTCTCCTTCAAAAAAGCAGCCGCTTCGCGTCCGGTACCATAATTGAGGCTAATATCATTTTTTGCAGCAATCACCGACCAGCGCAAGGTGCTTATTAAGGCCAGGGCCAAAACAGCCAGGCCAAAATACCTGAAGTATTTGTTCCTGAACGCTGCTTCATAACTTCCACCAAGTTGGTCCGAACAACACCACATTATAAATAAATAGAACATTACCAATATTCCAATGTGATGATCCCAGAAATAGACCAACCCACTGAATAGTATGAAGAACAGGTATGGGAACAAAAATAACGCTCTCATCCGGGCAGCTTTGGCAATCTCAAAAAGCAATACGATTATTACATAGCTGAGCAGACCGCAGATTAAATAATCAAATAGGCTATTTGTGGCAGTAGCGGAGAAAAATGAAGTGAATATTGCATCAGCCGGTGCTATCAATAACATATAAAAGAGCCATGAGACATTAGAGTTGTTTTCTACTACCGCGTTTACAGCATAAGTATCTGGCAGCGGGTATGCGCTGAGCAGCAACAGAATATTAAAGATCAACAGCGACAGAAGCGCAAAAAACCGTTTGCTCCTAGGAAAAGACTTGATTCCCTGCAGGAAATTAAACTCCCGCCACATCTCGCCAAGCCAGACTAAAGCAATCCCCGCGCATATCACTATACCGTATAAACTTGACCCGCAGATCACTGCCAATGCCGCGGCAAATTGATAGGGCTTGTCATTTCGGTCTTTATAGTAAAGGGCACTCAATACAAAGCCCAGCATCATCATACTGTAGGTTCTGCTGATCACTCCATACTGGTAGAAGAAAAAATAAGTAAACGGGATTGTACAGCGGACTATTCTGGGGAATGGCGCTTTGAAGACAAGAAGCCCCATAGCGGCAATAGCAAAAACAAAATTTACAGCCTTGAGGCCGATTTCGAAAGGAAGGCCCAGTTTGGCAAAAGGCATAAGGGCTAAAAACCAAATAGGGGGGTGGCCTTCATAATGGGTTATGCTGGTCAGCAACTCAACCAGGGAAGCATCCTGAGCAATCAACCAGGCCTGAGCTTCGTCAAACCATGGCTCGTGGAAGTACATGATTACCAGTACTGCCGAAGCGTACAAAATTAAAATGATTGTTTCAGCAAAATAAGGTCGTTTTTTCATAAGTTAGTTGTTTGCTCCAATTAATGCATATATAGGTCTCCCACTGGCAACTGCACGGTACAATTAAGCCACAAGCCATACAAATATTTCATTATTTTCAAAAATTATGGAGAGTCAGTTTCAATATATTGATAATTTTCCCCTACGAAACTATTAATAAGGTATCTAGATATGTTAAGTGGATTTTCGATAGCATACATCAAATCATCTGTCTTGTATTGGCGAGGAATTCGTATTGCACTAAATACACTATTCCATATCATAATTGGTGCATCTGAGTCACCATACTTATGTACTATTTGTTCCTCAGAGTATCCATGTAATCCATGGTCAGCCTGAAGTACAATAACTGCATCTGGGTCGACTTCTAATATCATATCCACTATGTTAATAAGTACTTTAGTACAATAAGTGTGGTGATCTGAGTAGGAAGAAAAGGAATCATTATTTAAATTTAAATTACCTTGTTCATCAAAGTAATAAGGGAAATGAGGCATAAAGTTGTGAATTAATACAAATTGTGGTTTTAAAACCTCTTTGGAATGTAGCGTATCATAAATACTATTGATAAGAGTCGAGAATTTTGTACTTTCAGAACCTCCCAATAATATGTCTTCGGTTTTATCACAATATGTCGTTAGTTGATGATGTTCAGCATCATTTTTATTCATAAAATCAAATACGGCTCCCGGTATACCTCCGAGGAATAAGCTGCCTAATTGATGCGCAAAATAACGCGACCGATAGTATGAGCTATCCGCAAAATCGTCCTTTTCCACATAGTAGGGTAATTTAGCCAGTTCCTTTTCGGGAGTTTTATGGGCAGCTATATAATAAAAAAAATCAGTAGTCGGGAAAAAAATATCTTCGTCAATAGACATGGAAACAGTGGTATATCCCTTTGAATCAAATGCTAGTATAGTTTCATTATAGAATCGTGCATTGTATAAATCTGTGTATGAATAACTTTGAGGATTCATAGCTTTTTCATGGTCTATGAGAATCTCTTTTAAGTAAGTATCATAATATGTTGGGCACATCAAGGCCGGTACAGCAATTCTTGTTTTATGCCCGGATTCTAACATAGCGTCTTTATTGATACTGAATTCACGGTCCGATAATTGTGCATTCAATTTATTTTGAGGGTCATGGAAATAATTTTCCATAGCCTGAAAACCCAGTAATCCGTCACACAGAATCCAATATATGTTTGGAGTAGGTGTTTCACTATGTGAATATTCGGTAACAATTGTGTTGATGGGGATATTATCCGTTGAATTCGCTATAGTAAACAATGGGTATATATTTAAGGTTATCATTACTAGTATCATTATGCTAAAAATTTTCGGAAAATAATTGAATTTATATTTCATAGTATATTTATGAATAACATAAGCAAATATATAGCTAAAAAGAGGAATAAGTAGAACCTTCGTATAATCGTGCTTATTCCCAAATATATGCATATCTAAAAAAGAATCATGAATATAATCGTAGCTAAATATAAGGATAACAAAAAAAATACAAGTAATGAAAGTTGTAGGCAAGGAAGAAAATATATACTGAATTAACCACCAAAAAGCTGCAACAGTAATCATTAAAATCAAATCTAGAACTAATACTTGTTTCAAGGATAAATATTCAATATTTTGATTATACAGAAATAGTAAAGGAATTATCGGTAACAATACTGTGCTTATACAAAGAATTCGTTGATCATTCATGTTCCCTTTTTTTCCTTAGGTGATAAATTACTCGTTCACTGTTAAGGATATTTTCGGATCTAATAAAATCAAAATAATGTTGAAATGCTTTTTCAAATTCTGATTTAGTATAATTAAGGAATATATCGTCCCTAGTAGCAAGCAAAACTTGGACTTGAGAATCTTCTTTTGGCACAAATTCGATGATTAGATTATCTGATAGTAGCGCAAGCCATTCAGCAATCTTTTCAAAAGGTGCATTATTGCTTATGGCAAGATGATGTATAAGTGCAAGAGCCACTATACAATCTGGTTTTTGTCTTTCTTCAATGGATAGGCGCTCACGATTGGCGAAACCCAAGCCAGGACTTGGATTGGTTAAATCTAATAATAAAGGTAAAATACTATTTTTGTATTTTTTCACTAATTGATAATTTTTCTCGACAGCGATAGCATCAAGATCAAACGATATTACTAAAGAGGCCCCATTTTCTAAGACTATACGAGAGAATCTTCCATCATTGGCTCCAAGATCCCAAACAATATTGAAGTCATTCAACTTGAAAAAAGAAGATACGATTTTTTCCTTACTTTTAAGAGCTGTATCGGAATAATTAGTATTGTTATAATAATCCATCCATTCAGTAACAACCCCTTTGAGGGTTATTCTTTGAACAGTACTTATTAAACTGTCTATGAGAGCGACATAATTAAATTTGTTAATATGTACATTCCTGGTTTTCCCTAATACCTTTCCATCTTGCGAATATTTACTTATAGCTCGGGCATGCCAATGTATGTGTTGCTTTGCGCTAAATCCTCCCTTGCCTTTTAATAATTTACTAGCAAGATCTATCGGTATGCCATCAATGTAGATACGCATTAATTGTGATAATCTTATATCTATGTTTGCCATTAACATTAAAGGAGCAAGGAAATGTCGGCAAAACTGACCATAGGCAATCCATGGAGTTCCCTCATGATAAAAATCAAACGATAAGGTGTCAATAAGTTTAGGGACTCCATTAAAAAACTGAATATTGTAAGCGCTTGCATCTTTTAGAATCATTCCATATTTTAGCGCGCATTTATGTATTTTCAGAGTAGTTAATGCTGCATCTTTCAGCTGACTAAACGACCATTCATACGGATATGAAATAAAATTAATCTTTGCAGGCTGAATAACCATATATTTATTTGGATCATTGGTTTCTAAATCAATTGGTTTATGGTCAACTAACAGTTGCTCTGTAACTAGATTTTGGTATAAACCCGAATTCATCAGATGATCATATTGGGCTTTATAGCTGTTGTTAACCTGCCTGAAAACATAATTATCAACCGAAAATATAAAACCTGAAGGGTCACGGAATGAGCTATATTCTTTCTTCATTACTATCTTCCATATTTGTTTTGTTCTTCTTATTAAAAAGTGAAATTGCTTTTTTCTTCGCTAGTGCGAAATATGCCCCTAAACCAGCAATTAATGCCACAATTAGTTGAAAAATCATGCTCCCAAAACCCGGATCAAGATACATAGTAAATACCTCTCTTATTTGTTATTTGACTTAGTTTATTAAACTCAAATTTCTTACTAATTAA
The DNA here is from genome assembly GCF_002316705.1 of Syntrophomonas sp. UBA1041. NCBI lineage: Bacteria > Bacillati > Bacillota > Clostridia > Eubacteriales > Syntrophomonadaceae > Syntrophomonas > Syntrophomonas sp. UBA1041. Next base: position 38,489 of record NZ_DCEA01000066.1, on the reverse strand, counting down.
GTTACGCTATAAGGCAACACAATCCTGCAAAATTGTCATTTTTTACCTAAATAACAATATAGTTTAATAATTAAACCAGTTGACGCCCTAGATACGTCAAACTTCGGCTATTGTCTCATACTGTTTTTTTGTGCATATATTATCTATTTCGACAACAGCTGATGCCCCACCTCCGTACTGGTTACCGCAATGCTCCCGGCCGGCAGTTCCAGGACGGAGTAAGCATTTTTATAAAAAGGCAGGGTTTTACCTTCGGGCACATTCTCATATAAAGCTACAACCCGCAGATCCCGGTCAAGATAAATAACATCGATGGGAAAGCGCATAAAAAAGGTATGTACGCTCTTGCACGGGGTTATAAGCATGCCCTCACCCGCTGGCAATGACTTGTACGGTAAGAGGCCGCAAAGGCGTTTCCAAAAGGTATTGGCCTGTATAGTGTGTTCACATAGAGATTGATTTGTATCTTGGTTCAGCAACCCGTCATGGCCTCCTTGGTGAGCTGCAATTGCATCGGAAAGAAGCACCTACAGAAGTTTCCGCAAAGTAGTAAATGGTATTAGTAGCAAAAAATACTTAATCGGCTGCCTAACATTACCGTTCTGACATTATTCGTGAACAAACGCAGGTTTCCTTTTTTTTGCAGGCGATGTTCTCCAAATTGCACCGCATCTTCTGATAGAAAAATACACTTTGTAACGCAACAGCTAATCATATTCCCGCATTAAGCAAGAAATACAATATTGATCCCATACTGAATTTATCGTAAGACAGGTCGGAGACTTTAGTACAGAAAACTGATTAACTGCCGCAGAGAAGAAGCGGCAGTTATTAATGACAGGCTAGCGGCAGGAGTTTTCATATCAAAAGCAGAATGCCCAACATTACATAGCAGGCGCCTAAGACTTTCCAGATGGTAAGGCTTTCCCCCAATAACAGAACCGCGCAGATGACCGTGACCAGGGGGGCGCTGGCCATGATCAGGGATACTACGCTCACATCCCCGTATTTGACAGCGGTATAGTAGGCCAGGTCCCCTATCACAGTAGCCAGGATGGCTTCCATGCCCAGGAGCAGTCCCACCTGCCAGGTAAATCCTTTTAAAAGATCCCCGAAAGAGCCGCTCATAGCCACCCAGCTGGTCACGATTATGGCCGCGAACATGGTGCGGACAATTAAGGCCGCGGCAGGATTGACCCCGCGCAGGCCCACTTTGGCGAAAATTGGCGCAATACCCCAGCAGATCATGCCAAATACAGCAATCCAGATAACCATCATACGGTTTCTCCTCAACGCGTCAACCAGGCAGCGCCTGACCTGGTCATACCAATTAAACTTCACACCTCGATATCCTCCTGCCCGGTCTTCGGTACAGAACAGGGGTTGCTGCCGTTGCCAAACTGCTTCAAATGGCCAGGCCACTCCCGGGTCCCGTCGCCTGGCAAGGCTTAAACCTGAGGGTTGGACTCTGTTACCATCCTATTGCTTCCGCTTTCAAATCATGCTAAATTCCAGCCCGCCCATGTTTAACGCCAGCTATAGATATTCGGTTTATGCCCTGATCCTGTACTAAATAGTGCAGTTCATATACCTGGTGTCTGCACCAACCTTTACCTGTCCTGCATATGTTAGGAGTATGGGCGGGATATCTATTAACCGTTTGCATTTATGAAATAACCAGCTCCGGGAGGGTATTATGAGTTGCAAAAAGAACAATCCGCCGCCCCTCTCTATGAGGCAGTTCTTAAATATGTGAGCGATGGGGTGGTCCCTTTTCACGTGCCCGGGCACAAGCAGGGGCGGGGCTTGCCGGAAATGGCTTCCCTTTCAGGACAACAGCTGCTCGGTATGGATGTCAACGGAATGAAAGATTTAGACTTTATCGGCAACCCCTCCGGGGTGATACGGGAAGCTCAGATGCTGATGGCCAGGGCTTTCCATGCCCGGCGGGCCTATTTCCTGGTCAACGGAACTACTTCCGGGGTGCAGGCCATGATCATGGCAGCCTGTGAACCGGGCAGTGAGATCATCATTCCCCGCAACGCCCACAAGTCAACCTTTGGAGGCATCATCCTCAGCGGCGCCATGCCGGTATATGTACAACCGCAGTGCGACCGCCGTTTGGGTATAGCCACCGGGGTGTCCCTGTCGGATATGGAAATGGTTATCAAAGCCCATCCCCATGCCCGAGCGGTTCTGGTGATAAATCCCAGTTATTACGGCATAGCTGCTGATTTAAAGGCAATAGTCAATCTGGCCCACAGCTATGATATGGCGGTCTTAGTCGATGAAGCTCATGGAGCCCATTTGTACTTCCATCCCGGCTTCCCGGTCACCGCCATGGAAGCCGGGGCCGATATGAGTGCCGCCAGTATGCATAAAACCTCGGGTTCGCTGACTCAGTCGTCGGTCCTGTTGTACCGGAGTAAAATGATCGCGGTGGAGCGGGTCAAACATGTGCTTGACTTGACCTATACCTCCAGTGCCTCCTATCTTTTGATGGCTTCCCTGGATCTGGCCCGCAAGCAGATGGCCCTGCAGGGCCGCAAACTGTTGAGCCAGACCCTGCAGCTGGCCAGGGGAGCCCGGGATTCCATCAACCGGATTGCGGAGTTGTATGCTTTCGGGCCAGAGATGTTAGGCAAGCCGGGCTGTTACGGTTTCGATGAAACCAAACTGGGAATTCACGTTGCCGCTCTGGGGATAAGCGGCTATCAGGTTGAAGACACCTTGCGCAAGCGTTTCAATATACAAGTGGAGATGTCGGACTTACACAATATATTGGCCATAGTCACCATCGGGGACAACGAGCTGCAAGTGCGGCAATTGGTTGAGGCCCTGACTCAACTGGCCTCCGAGGCCAAACATAAAAATAGCCCCTTTTATTTCGAAATACCTCCTCCTCCGGAGATGATCGTCTCCCCCCGGGACGCTTTTTACAGCCCCACTAAATCGGTGTCGCTTCAGGCCGCTGACGGCGAAATCGCCGCTGAGATGCTGATGGCCTACCCCCCGGGGATTCCGGTGGTCCTGCCCGGAGAGCGCATAACCGCCAACATGATCGATTATATAGAATTGCTCAAACAGCAGGGCTGCGCCCTGCAAGGCACTGCCGACCCCAAAGTCAACTGCATCCGAATCCTGGGCTCCCAGTGACACGAGGGAAGCTTCCGCTTGCGTCCAACTGTCTATTGGCGATTGAGCAGCCTTACTCCCACCCAATTATCGGCAACATAAAAATCTTTGTGGCTGGGAAACTAACTATATATCACTTATGGGAGGTTTATCAGCTATGGATATAGAGCGGGCACACGATATCGTTAATTCCTTGGGGGTTATTGAGGTATTATACCAGGGAGAACCGATTTGGATAGAAGATATCAACGGGGATCAGGCCCGGATCGATTTCCTCGACCGCCGTCAAAAAGCGGAAGTGCCGGTGCGTGATCTGATTGAGAGTGTGTGAGACAGGGTGCTTCACAGGATTACCAGGATTGATTTTCAGCCCATGGGGGCATGTTTCCAATAATAGCGGCAGCGCTCCTCGCGGCAGCCGTGGGGGTGCCGGTCACTGTCGATACAGTAAATTTCCGCCGCCACGGGCAGGTCGATTTGCAGGGTTTCCTGCAATACCTGAGCAGCAGTGATCAAGGACGTGCGGAGAAAATTCTTGCAGCAGCAGGGGCCGGTTTCGTCGGCTATGGCGGCAATAACCTTTGACACCGCTCTCATGGTAGTGCTGGTCTCCAGGTCGCCAGGGCAGCTCGCCCCCAGGATAACGCTGAAAACCGCGCCCATAGCCGGAGCCATGCCACAAATGCCGGTTAATCCGCAATAGGCGCCGATAGCCTGTTTGCGGGTTCGGCTCAGGGCCTCTTCCATCATCTCCTCAGTTATCTTAAGGGGTCCATGATTTTTCAAGGCCACCATCAAGGCTGCCACGGCTATCCAGGCATGCTCACAGCCCAGCATCGGCAGAGGGATTTTATTTAACATGCCTTCGGCCAGGAGCAAGGGATTATCGCCTTCAGCCAGCTTCATGAAGCTGCGCATGGGGCGCAGATAACGCTCGCCATGGCATGATTCGCAAATATAATGGCCTTGACCGCAGTGTACATGGGCCAGTTCAGTTTTACCGCAGAAATGGCAGCTCATTTCCCGTCCGCCCTGCAGATATTCAATCTTTTCCCCGCACACCTGGCAAAGATCCTGGTTTTCACCGTACCCACCGGCACAGTCCCCGCCCGCTTCTCACCAACGCCTTGGCTTGTGCTCCAGCATCCTGAAATCCCCCGTTTTTTTAACAGCTTAATTAAGTATAACATAGGGGGCTCATGATGGCCGATACCGGCAGGAAAGGGTCGGGATGGCGGGCAGACCGCAGCGGGAGGCCCAGCGCCTTGCAGGCATAACCTGACTCCGCTGGTCGGGTATGTCCAGGCAGAAAAGCTCCCGGACAGCATGTCATATATGGGGCAAAGTGGCTTTCGCTTCTAATTATTAAGGGCTTACCTGTTGGAAGATGTGATCCGCCAGGGATCCCACTGCCAGGTTTTTGGGTATGTAGGTTCCCAATTGCTCCGACCAGTGATACCTGTCACTATAGGCCTTCTTATTCTTGCTGATCTGTTCCAGCTTTTGCAGCAGAATGTCTGCTTCCTCCTTGGTGTTATAAGCCGCCAGGCTGATGCGCACCATGCCCGGCAATTTATGGAGCTGCTTCTTCTGATAGTATTCCAGATGGCCCGGGTTTTCCTTTTCCCCCAAGAGCTGCCTGACATACCCCTGGGCACAGAAGCACCCGGTGCGCACCCCGATGCCGGCTTCGAAACACAGTACGGCTCCCACCAGGGCATGGGGCAGGCCTTTGAGGTTGAAACTGATCACCCCCACCCGGGGGGTACTTCCATACAGGATCACCTCGCGGTTATGACCCAGCTGCTCCATCAAATAAGCAGTAAGTCGCTGTTCGCTGTGGCTCAGCCGCAGCATGCCCAGTTTTTTAATGAAATTCAAAGTGGCAGCAAGGGCGTAAGCACCGGGGACATTGGGGGAGCCGGCCTCGTCCCGGTCCGGGGGAACCCCCCAGTAAACCGCCTGGGAGAATACCATATTCACGGTGCCGCCGCCGCTGTATTCCGGAGCGCCCCGGGCGAATAACTTCCGCGGCCCGATCAATACCCCG
>NZ_DCEA01000066.1:32890-33109 GCF_002316705.1 Syntrophomonas sp. UBA1041 | reverse complement strand
TCCGCGGCCCGATCAATACCCCGCATCCATAGGGGGCGAAAATCTTATGCCCGGAGAAGGCCAAAAAATCGATGTGCTGGGGATGAGCGTGGGGCTTCATATCAAAACTGTGATGGGGAATCAATTGCGCGCCGTCGACCAGTATCCTGGCTCTGAAGCCATGGGCCAGCTCCGCAATCTGATGGACTTTATTGATATGTCCGGTCACATTGGAGGCCC
>NZ_DCEA01000066.1:30205-32745 GCF_002316705.1 Syntrophomonas sp. UBA1041 | reverse complement strand
GGCCCCGCAGACCGCCACCAGTTTGACCCGGGGATAATGCTTTTTTAAGAGGCTGTCGAGGTGATCCATATCCAGCTGGCCCCTGTCATTCAGCCTGAGATACTCAACTCGAGCCTGGCTGCGCCAGGGCAGGTCATTGGAGTGGTGCTCCATGGCGGTAGTGATCACCACATCACCGGGTTTAAGTTCCAGGCGGTAAGATAATTTATTGATGGCCTCAGTGGTGTTTTTGACCAGAATTACGGTGTCCAGACTGGGGTCAGCCCCGACAAAATCGCCGATCACTTCATGGCTGTGGTCATAGACCCGGGACGCTATCAAGGATTTATAGCCGGTGCCACGGTGAACACCGGAATACCATTTCATAAATTCATTCATTTGCTGCAGAACTGATTTAAGAGGCGGGGTGCTGGCAGCGTTGTCAAAAAAAATAAAGGGAGTTTTCTTCTTTCCCAACACCGGCACTTTGATGTTTATGCCATGGATATTATTGCGCAGCGCAGTACTGGGGCTGGTCATAACGGGTATAGAAAACAAATGCATTCATCCTGTCACATAATGTTTTCTTATATGTTATGAATGGAGGCTAGATTTGGGAACACAGTATGCACATTTTACAGAATCAATGACGGGGCGGTTTTATATAAAGAGTTGGATTTCCGCCTTCCTGGCCTGCTGTAAATAGTCATGCACAGTGTTTACTTCAACCCCTTCAAGCATCTCTTCGGCCGTAAAGCCCATGATTTTCATGGAAAGCTCGCAGGCATGAAAGCGCACCCTTTTATTAAAGGCGCCATGCAGAAATTCTCCCAGCTGGGGAGCTTCCTTGGAATCCATCATATTGAGCAGCATTTGTTTGCCAAGGCCGGCCATATTCATTTTAGACAACGGCAGGTCCTCCGCCCCTGAGGGTGTTGCCACAGTGAACATTTTCTCGTATAAATCCTTGTCTTCTGTACTTAGCTTCTCGGGGTCGCGCAACAGCAGCAAGCCCCAGAAGGCGCAAAACACATCAACTTCCATTTCCAGATCACGCGCCCCGTTGGCCAAGATCATTGCTGCCAGGCATTTATCGTAGTCCCCGCTGAATAACAGAATACTGAAACCGCTCTTCTCCATGTCATCACTCCTTAATCGGGTAGGAGGCCACCCATTATTTGAGTGGCCGACCTCCCACACCACCGCTCATGCGGTTCCGCAAGCGGCGGTTCCAAAGTTTACACTTACTTCGCCGAGTAACATTCCGTCAAACTGAGGTATCCGCCACGCTTGAATCTCTCGTTGGATAGGGCTCTTGATAAGATTGGGCTATGGGCAGTACGCCAGTAGCCTTTTCTTGTGTTTGCCCACATCCATGCCTGTTCTTCCTTGATTCCTGCGCGTTTAAGGTTCTCAAAACGCGTACGGACCCTTTTCCATCGTTTCCAGGTTACCATTCGTATGCGACTTCTAGTCCATTCATCGAGTCCTTGTATCAGTTTCTTTGCATCTGCCAGCTTGAAGTAGTTCATCCATCCACGGATCACTTGGTTTAGCCGGGTTTTCCTGGCCTCAATTCCCATCCCGTTACTGCGTCCTGTGATTTCTCGAATTTTGTCCTTGAATTTCCGGACACTCTGGGGATGTATTCTGAGCTTCCCTTCGCCCTTATGGATGTAGAAGCTGTACCCCAGGTATTTGACCTGACTCACGTATGCTACCTGTGTTTTCTCCCGGTTTGCCCTCAGGAATAGCTTTCCTTCTATGTAGGGGAGAATATGGTCTAGCGTGCGCCTAGCTGCTTTCTTGCTCTTGCAGAAAATCAGCAAATCGTCCGCATAGCGGACGAACTTGTGCCCCCGTTTCTCCATTTCCTGGTCACATTCATTCAGCATGATATTTCCAAGTAATGGACTTAGGGGACCGCCTTGCGGTACTCCTTCCGGACTGTCTTCAAACATACCGCCCACCATGACTCCTGCTCTCAGGAATTTATGGATGAGCGAGATTACCCTTCCATCCTTTATCGTTTCTGATAGTATCTGGATGAGCTTGCTCTGGTTGACCGTATCAAAATACTTTTCCAAGTCCATATCGACTACATATTTATAGCCTTCTGTGATGTTGGTCTGGCATCTTCTGAGCGCATCCTGGGCGCTCCTTTTCGGTCTGAATCCAAAGCTGTTATCTGAGAACTGCTTTTCAAAGATTGGACTTAAGACTTGGCATATCGCTTGTTGGATAAACCTATCCACAACGGTTGGTATCCCCAGTTTTCTGGTCTTCCCGTTCTCTTTGGGTATTTCTACCCTGCGCACAGGTTTGGGGCGGTATTTGCCGTCCCGGAGGGATTGCATAAGTTCTTCCTTGTGTTCTTTCAGGAAGGGCAGAAGTTCATCTACCTGCATTCCATCAATTCCACCCGCGCCTTTGTTTCTCGTTACCTGTTTGTAGGCCCGGTTCAGATTGTCTTTGTCTAGGATTTGCTCCAGCAATCCTTCCCTCTGCTCGTTGGTGTTGGTGCTGTCAGTTTCAGCTATCTTTGGTGACCCGCACGCTTC
>NZ_DCEA01000066.1:14586-29849 GCF_002316705.1 Syntrophomonas sp. UBA1041 | reverse complement strand
CCGTGAGACCTCCCCGGGTAAGAGCGCAGTCTTTCCTTCCATCTATCTGCCACATCTACACCGTAAGCTTCCGGATAGTTTTGGGCTTCAGTTTGTATTGCAACCTTACCCAGCTTACACATGCCTTATGTGATTTCTGTTCGTCAGACCAGAAGTTTGCCTCCGGCTTCCTTCAGATTCCACCTCACGATGGACACCCTTGCCCTTGGCTATGTGCTTGGCACTATCAACCCGCACTAGGGACTTTCACCCTTTAGACTGCGCCCATGCCGGGCGCACAATGAAAAGACCGCCCCTGAAGGCTTAGGGGCAGTCTTAGCTTCTGCTCAGGATGCTGTTTTTATACCGGGTCGTCAATTGCGCCGATCCGGATTCAGGAAAAAGGCCGGGAATGAACTGCTGGCAGGTACCGGTTTATAGCTATTAAGGGCGCGCCGGTAAACCCGCAAGAGTGTCTGCAGGACCCGGGTATTGCGCTCATCAAAGGCATTGTGTTCTTCATAAAGAATGCCCCGGCATTCCCCGTTGATATGCAAATAGACCGCGTTATTAACCCTGGCCAGGCCAGCCTGGTATATCTGCGAGAGTGGAATAACCTCAACTGCACCGCGAAGCACGTACATGTTTTCGCTGGTGATCAACACCCCGCAATGGTTATTCCCTACCTGGTTCAAGGGCAGATGGATGAGAGGGGTCTCCTCTTCCGGGCGGCAGCCATAAGTTGCTTTGATTTCCTCCATGTGCCTTTCCTTAAAGGGACTGGTGTAGAAATTGAACAGAGGCACAAATTGATCCAGGAAATGGTTGGTGATCTCAGCCAGGTTGTGACCGTCAATGGATCGTTCCGGGTCGAGATAGGTTTCTTTAATATTGGTGTTTACCGCCTGGCGGCCTTTTTTCATATCCACTGCGGCTTTAAGGCGGACTGCTGTTACAGGGCTGATCTGAAAGGGCAAGGTCAGAAATTCCTGCTCATTTACTGTAACCAGGGTGCGCAAGGGTCGGCTTTGCACCTTAAACCGGGCTACCGCCCCCAGCGGTATAGAGCCGACTTCCCGAATGGCTCCCCATTCCGCGGTGACAGGTCTGTAGGGGTTGAAATAATGCAGCTTCTGGTCGGTCAGCATTATAAGAATAGGTACCCGGCCATGGTCTTTACAGGTGAAATACAAGCAATAGGGCTTTTCCCCGGATTCAATCGACGGGCAGAGTTTGCGGGTGTAATCCATTAGAAAATCAGGAATGAGTGGAGCAAAATACAGGTCTCCGGCTTGATAATCGAGATTGTGCCGCAGCATTTTTAACTTCTGTTGCCATGCAAACCAAAAGACCATCAGCATCTTCAGGCCCCTCCTCTCCTCTTTCTGTTTATTATATCGACAGTTTTAACTAAAAGTTCACTTGTTAAAACCGAATCGGCAGTTTTTAGTTGAGGACACGAAGGACGTTATGGTTGTGCCGCCACATACCATAACGTCCTCATTATCCATTATCGAACTACTTCACTTCAACCACCCAGCCGAAGGGATCCTCTACCTGACCATACTGTATGCCGGTCATGGTGTCGTATAAGCGGTGCGATATCTCACCGATATCGCCATTGTTGATAGTGATGATTCTGCCGTCCCAATTGAGTTCCCCGATGGGAGAAATGACCGCGGCAGTGCCGGTGCCAAAGGCCTCTTCCAGTTTTCCCTGTTCATGAGCCGCATAGATCTCCTGTATGCTGACCCTTCTTTCTTCGACCGGCACCCCCCAATGCTTGAGCAAAGCCAGGGACGAATCGCGGGTGATGCCCCCCAAAATACTGCCTTCCAGAGCCGGAGTCACCACGGTTCCGTCGATCTTGAACATCACATTCATAGTGCCGACTTCTTCGATGTATTTCTTCTCCACACCATCAAGCCATAAAACCTGACTGTAATGCTTTTCTTTGGCCTCAATCTGGGCTTTCAGACTGGCAGCATAGTTGCCCGGGGTTTTGGTATGGCCGGTTCCGCCTTTGACGGCCCGGACATAATTGCTCTCCACATAAATCTTGACGGGATCCAGTCCTTCCGGATAATAAGCCCCAACCGGGCAGGTAATCACCATAAATTTATATGTAAGCGAGGGGCGCACCCCCAGGTAGGGATCGGTGGAAATGATAAAAGGCCTTATATACAACGATGTGCCTTCAGCTTCGGGCACCCAATCGCTATCAAATTTTACCAGTGTCTTGATGGCCTCCACAGCGAAGTCTACATCCAAAGGCGGTATCACCAGCCTTTCATTGGAGATGTTGGCCCGCTCCATGTTGGCGTAGGGACGAAATAGATTGATGCGGCCGTCTCTGGTTTTGTAGGCTTTCATCCCTTCGAAAATCGCCTGTCCGTAGTGGAACACCATGGTGGAGGGGTCAAGCTGCAGAGGGCCGTAAGGTACTATCCTGGGATCGTGCCAGCCATTGCCTGCGGTGTAATCCATAACAAACATGTGGTCGGTAAAAAACTCTCCGAAAGGAAGGTCGTTCTGATCCGGTTTAGCCTTGGGAGAGCTCGTCCTGGTAATTTTGATTTCCATGGACATAATGATCACCTCTATCCTCCAAAAATATATGAGCCCTTTCTAAGGTTGATTTCAGGTTTTTATATACATTTGTCTGTATACAGCATACAATACGCAAGAACTCCGGTATGAAGCGATTTGCAGGTTTTTATATGAATTTAATTATTGCACTACAGGGGAACAAAAACAAGGGCGTATCATCAAGTAATTGCAGTAAACATTTCCCTCCCCGACACACGGGGGCATTTTCCTGGTGTCATTTTTTGATTCATTCAGTAATCACAACCACCTTGCCCGGCAATGAGCCGGGCGCCGGCATAGCGGCGTTTCCCGCCTTCGCTCCTGAAAATGACCAGGGATAAGTTTCCCCCCTGTCACTATGCGATGCATATAAGAATCATCGCAGCCCTGACAGTCAAGTTTTATGTTCAAGTACCACTCCTCACCACAAGCATTGACACAGCATGCAGATTCCTATATAAGCAGGATATGGCTATTGAAACGCCGAATTTTGCAGGGATAGACATAAAAAGGAGGGGGATTTATGTCAGATCGAGGCCGTTTGGTATTGCTGGGCGGGCCGTCCTGCGCAGGCAAAGGGCCGCTGTGCAACGCCCTTAAATTGATGTACCCTGCCCAGGAGGCCAAACTTCGCAAGCTGGTGATGTATAATACCCGCAGCCCGCGTCCGGGTGAAAACGAAGGGGTAGACTACTATTTCCGCAGTCACGAAGAAATGGAGCGCTTAAGTGAAGGCGATGATTTTATGCTTTTGGAGGTTCGCGGCGATCTGCAAGGCCTGGATACCCGGGAGCTGTTCAGCGTCCTGGATAACGGTCAGGATGTGCTTTTCGAGGGCAATCCTTACGTTCCCCAAGCCATTTGGAGTCTCCCCGCGATGGCGGAGGTGCATATCTTGCGGGTGTTTTTGTCCCCGCTTTCCAAGGCGGAGATCATCTGGCTGCAGAACCGCGGCGTCAGGGTAAGGGAAACGCTGGTGGATATGATGCGCCGTAAACTCTTGCGCCGCACCCAGAGACAAAAGGGCATCCTCTCTCTTAAGGATCTGGAAAACATCGAGAAGCGGGCCGGCAGCGCGCCTCTGGAATTGGAGCTGGCCTGGCATTTTGATTGGATCATCCCCAACCATGACGGTGAGGACAGTGAAAACTGGAATGCTTTCTACTATCCGCTTGGCGACGCTTTAAAAGCAGTGGAGGCTTTTGCCGCTTTGCTGCGCAATGAGCCTGCCTCCCATGCCGAAAAGTGGGATAAGGATTTGTGGCCTGAGAAATAAATTACTGACTACGGTTTATTGGTGTCAGGGGCACGAGGATATCGACCTACTCTCTGTAGTGTATCAACTTCATACCCCTGACAATTTATGTCCGGTAGGCGGCTCTTGCCAGTTCCAGGGGAAGTCCGGGATAGAGGCCCCCGCAGGAGCCCAGGATGTAACCGGGAGCCCGGCCCCAATCCCGGCACAGCTTGGTGGCTTCCGATTTGAGCTGAAAAGGGTCTTTCAAGCCCAGTGGCCCTTCAAACTGCAAATTGCCCCACCACACCCAGGTCTTAATCATTTCAGGCGGAACAACACCGGGGTTCATACCGGCATCCGGTTGCAGGCCGTGTATGCCCCAGAACCCCGCCCGGGCCAGATCGGGGATTATCCCTGTGACATCGCCGTCGGAATGAAACAGTATGGGGATGTCTGACACCTGCATTTTCTTCAGCCAGCACCGCAATTCAGGAAAATAATACTTGCACAAGTAAGCCGGATCTACCAGGAGACCGCTTTTCCCAGCCAGATCATCTCCCAGAATAAGCCCCTCGCAGCCCCCCTCCAACGCACCGGCGACCGCTTTATAGATACTTTCCAGATAATTGCCCATGAACCCCCGGCTGATGCTGGGCTTATGCACTATCCACTCCGAGGCCCGAACCCATCCCAGTGATTCGATCAAAGTATTAAAAGGTCCGTTGATTAAGGCGAAGGTAAAATAGTCCTTTCCGGACCAATAAGACCAGTCTATATTGGATCGAAAATCGACGGGCAGGCTTACTAAATCAGCCTGCAGTTCCTCCAGCAGGGCTTCTCTGGACAGCCCGGCCTCCCGGAGGAAAGCATCCTCAATCACCATCTCCCCTTTGGGGGGCCGGTCAGATTTTGTTTTGCGGAGCGCATTCCATACGCGTAAACGACCCATATCACTGCTGGCTTCCTTGAAAAATTATTATGGCTGCCTCTGGCCTGTAGTATAAAGTTACTTTATTATCTTCCAACTAAAAATATTATAGCAGATGTCAATAAATGTATTTAGCATCCCAACATTCTGTCGGCGGAAAGAAGGAAAAATAATCCAAAAAGCGGAATACGCTTATAGAGAATGCCAGTATATCCTGTATAGATAAACAAGGAATAGCGGCGTTACCGCATATTATAAGGAGGGGTATAGTAAATGTCAGTTTGGGAGGAGCATTATCGCAAGAATCAGGCCTCTTTCGAAGAGGCTGCGGGCAGGGTTCAATCCGGGGATTTTGTAGGCATTGCCCTTGGTGTTGGGGCTTGCACCCCGCCTATGTATGAGGCCATTCTGAATCGCCATGAAGAACTTACCGGGGTTGTGATCGCGGATGCAGTGCAGTTGCGGCCCAACCGCTTGTACGACCCCGGGTTCATGGGGAATTTACTGGGCAGGATCGATTATTGCCCGGCCTTTGGCATCAGCACCATCCGCAGGATTCATTCTACCCTCATACCAGATTTTTTACCAATAACCGCCCACGATTTTGGAGATAAGATGGCAGCCAACTCCGATGTCTACATAGTCATGATCACACCGCCAAACAGTAAGGGGTACGTCAATCTTGGCCTGACCAATTTTTACACCATGGAGACCGTCCGCAAGGGCAAGGCCTCGGGCAAACTCCGCCTGGCCATCGCCGAGGTCAACGAGAATATGCCCATAGTACTGGGCGACAACTGGATGCATGTATCCGAATTCGACTGTTTTATCGAACACAACAGCCCTATACCCATCTTTTCCCGCAGTCAGCCGACCGAAATGGAGAAGACTATCGCCGGATACGTGCTGGACCTGATTAATGACGGCGACACTATTCAGATGGGGATCGGCGGCATTTCAGAAGCGGTGGTGTGCGGCCTGGAAGGCAAACATGACCTGGGTATCACCACTGAAATGTTCCCTATAGGGCTGAACAAGCTGGTGGAACAGGGCATCGTAACCAATGCCAGAAAACCTCGGCATCGCGGGGTCACACTGGCCACCATCTGTATGGGGGACCAGGAGCTTTATGATTACATCAGTGAAAATCCTTCCTGTGAATTCTATCCCTCCTCCTACACCAACAATCCCGTTGAATTGGCTCAATACCCCAACCTGGTGGCTATAAATATGGCCGTCATGATGGACCTAAGCGGCCAGATCAGCTCCGAAGGCTGGGGACACCGTATGATTAGCGGGGGCGGAGGGCAGCTGGACTTCATGCTGGGCTCTTACTGGTCAGAGGGCGGCAAAGGCGTCACTTTGCTGTCGTCAGCGCGCCAACAGGCGGACGGCAGCCTGTCATCATCGATCCTGCCTGAGCTTCCCCCGGGCACTCCGGTGACGGTTCCGCGCACCTACGCTCAGTATGTGGTCACGGAGTATGGAGTGGCCGACTTGAGAAACAAAAGCCGCCGTCAGCGGGCTCTGGCTTTGATAGAGATCGCCCATCCCGACCTGCGCGGCGAACTGAGAAAGTCCCTGCAGAAGAACTTCTACCCCGGCTTCAGTGCCGCAATCAGCAACATAACCCAGTCCTGATCGAGTAAACAGAACCCTTCCCCTTATTACTGTTACAGGGGGAGGGTCCTTTTATATTTATATTACTGTGCGCGGGGTTTTTAGGGTTTGATCAGCGTCTGGCGGAACTGGGATTTGCTGCGGGGGGGCAGGTTGGGTGAGGCCAGACCGAGTGCGGCCATCTCTTGCCAGGTTTCCAAAAGCCAGGGGGTCTCCAGCCGGGCGGCTTTTAAAACTTCTCTCTGAGAAAAAACCTCTACAGGGGAACCCTGGGCCAGGACTTTTCCTTTATTTAACAACCACACTACATCGGCCCACTGGTAGGCCAGGTTGACATCGTGGGTGGAGATCACCATGGCCTTGCCCTGCCGGTGCAGCTCATCCAGAACCCGCATGAAGCGCTCCGCATTGCCGGGATCCAGTCCTGCGGTAGGCTCATCACAGATAATCAATTCTGGCTCCATAACCAAAACGCCGGCCAAAGCCACCATTTTCTTTTGGCCTACGCTTAGAAAATGGGTGGGTTTGGAGAAAAGGGGCTCGATGCCCAGCTTGCTCCCTACTTCCTCCACTCTGCGCCGGGCTTCGGCCGGGTTGCATCCCTGATTCATCAGGCCAAAAGAGATGTCCTGAAAAACGCTGGAGGAAAACAATTGATTATCCGGGTTTTGAAATACTATTCCCACCTCCCGGCGCAATACCTGCAGCGCCTTTGTATGGTACTGCAGAGCTTTGCCTTTATAGTAAACCAGGCCTGAATGCGGGCGCAGCAAACCGTTGAAGTGAAGGAACAAGGTTGATTTGCCAGCCCCGTTCGGACCTAGAATCGCCGCTTTCGCATTGTGGGGCAGGGAGAGGGTCACCCCGTCCAAGGCCCTGGTGCCGTCCTGATAATTATAGGCCAGGTTTTCGGCAGCTATTAAATCAGAGTGCATATCCATCCCCCGTAACTATGGATCAAAATCAGACTGGCTATAAACATGCCGCTTAGAGCCAGATGCAGAGGCCGCACAATATACTGTTCATCCAAAACCTGCAGGCTGCCCTTGAATCCGCGCGCCAGCAAAGCGTCATAACAGGCGTTGCTTCTCTGCAGGTTCTTGATAAAAAGGTTGCTGAGCAAGGCGGTCAGTGAAGTTAAATGTCCGGCAAAACCCCGGTAGCCGCAGCGGGACTGTTGGGCCACGTAGATGTCCTGGGCGGTTTGCAGAAAGATAAAGATATTCATATAGATTAATCCCATCAGATCGACTGCCACACCGGGAAGCTTGAACAAGCGCAGCACGTAAACCAGCTGCACCACTGGCGTAGTCAAGGCCAGCAGATACATGGCACTTACACAGGCCAGACTGCGCAAAAGCAGGTTTATAGCCTCCTGTAAAGACTGGGGGGAAACGCCCCACCACATGCCTCCGGCATAAACCCCCGGCCAGATACCAGTTGAAAGCGTGCTGTTGGTTATGGCCACGCTCACGCAACCCACCGTCAGGAATACCAGGGGAATTGCCATTAAACCAAGATATAAGCGCCAGGAGACCCTGGCTTTCCCCACCAGCAGGGCGAATATTGCCAGGATTACCAGACAGGAAATGGTTCTGGAATCAAGTGCCAGAACCACTACCAGGATGGCCAGGGTCAGACCAAGCTTAACAGCCGGATGCAGCAGGTACCAGGGAGAATTGTAGGCGGCCTGGTCTATGCTGTTCATGCCTGAGCCCTGCCTTTACTCCTGCCTATGCTGTAGCCCAGATAGTAACATATGAATCCTGTCCCCAGGGCCGCTTGCAAGGCGAACAGCAGGGATTCGATTTCTCCGCTGGGAGGCTCCCATATTGGGTTGAACCAGGGTTCATAGCCGGGATTGATTTCTTCGATGACACCCTCAGCCTGCCCGTCGGCTCCGCCAAACTCTGCGCCTTGATTACTATATAAGGCGTAGACTACCAGACACAACATGATGGCGATCAATATAAGATTTCTCTTCACGCCTGCTCACCTCCGATGCTCATGTCACGCAGGCTTTCCACTTCCTGCCGGTTGTACGCATATAACAAATCCACCACTAATACGGTCAATATGCCTTCTATTATAGCGATAGGTACCTGTGTCACTGCAAAAATGCCGGTGAATTTGATCAAAGCCCCATAAAAACCGTCGGGACCTCCCGGGTAGGCTAAAGCTAATTGCAGGGCAGTAACGCAGTAGGTGGCAAGACTTCCCAGCGCCGCCCCAATGAGTACTGCAGCCCAGTGGGGCAGCCTGGTCTTTTTTAGGAGGGCGTAAACGCCGTAAGTCACTAGCGGGCCTACGATTGCCATAGACATGACATTGGCGCCAAGAGTGGTCAACCCGCCATGGGCCAAAAGAAGGGCCTGGAATAATAAAACGATCAGGCCGATAAGCACCATTACGGCAGGCCCGAAAAGAATGGCTCCCAGGGCCACCCCGGTAGGATGGGAGCAACTGCCGGTGACAGATGGCAGTTTTAGTGCCGAAAGCACGAAAGTAAAGGCGCCCGCAAAGGCTAACAACAGCATGGCTCTGGGGTTTTGGGCCACCAATTGCCGGGTTTTTCTGATGCTCAGGTAAAGAAAAGGCAGCATTAAGACAAACCAGGCCACAGCCCAGGGCAGCGGTAAGAATCCTTCCATTATGTGCATTCCGAATGATAACAAGATAGTTAACCTCCTTCCTGGTTACGATCAGTTCACTCTTTTAATCAGCTATATCAGGCAAATCAATTAAGTCTATTCCCCCCTATCGCTGTATTAAATCCATTAACTGCTTTATCCCGCAGGCGGTAGGATATTGTTGCGAGGTCTTTCTTTTGATGACAACAATAGTCAGATTAAGATCCAGGGCGGCCGAGATTTTGGTGTCTGCGCCGCCCATTTTGCCGCTGTCCCGCGTCACCACGACATCCGCATTATAAGTCTTGAATAATGTTTTGTTAATTTTGCGGGAAAAGGGGCCTTGCATGGCCACGATATCATGGATAGGAATTCCAATATCCTGGCATTTCTTTACTATTTTCCAGTCCGGCAGTACGCGGACTACAAACCGGGTCCCCTGCAGGCGGGAGTCATTGCAGAAGCTGTCCAGGCAATAGCTCCCGGTAGTTAAGAATACATTTCTGGCGCCGATTTCAACTAATTTGTCCACCGCATCTGCAAATGAATATACCGTGAACAATAACGGCGAAACAGGCAGTTCCAATTCCTCCCGGTAATAGCGGATATATCGAGGTGCGGGGGTGATCTGGTTTATGGCTTCGAAAAGGCCGCTGCTGCTCTCGGAGCTGGCGTCAATCACTATTTTCACCTCTTGGTCATTAACAAACTGCATCAAATCCAGGTTATGATCAGGCAGGAGATGACATCCCAGTCCGGCGTCGATAATGTGGTGACGGCAGGAAGAATTGGTTGGATAAACAACCACCTGACAACCGCATTCAATAATCCGTGCCATGATCTCGGGGGCTTCTTTAATTCCTGCGACCAGCATAATCAACCCATTTCCCTCCCTGCTTACAGGCATAAAAAATAGCAGCACATCTTGAAACCTCACCTTGGCGGTGACAGCAAGAACAGGCTGCTTACTGGCTCAGGTATCATCGTGTCACCAGATCTGGCAGACACTCTCCCAATACAGTCACTGGCTCGGTTTGGCACCGATTGTCTTTTCAGCCGTTTCCCTCAGGAAAAGGCGCCCTATGTTTATTCAATATAAAAACCCTGTACCGTATGATACAGGGTTGTGGTTCACGACCATCGTACACACCCATGCACCGTGGGCTAATGTAGACTAAATAGAATGCAGCAGGTTTCCTGACT
Organism: Syntrophomonas sp. UBA1041; assembly: GCF_002316705.1. Lineage (NCBI taxonomy): Bacteria > Bacillati > Bacillota > Clostridia > Eubacteriales > Syntrophomonadaceae > Syntrophomonas > Syntrophomonas sp. UBA1041. Next base: position 19,663 of record NZ_DCEA01000066.1, on the reverse strand, counting down.
GAGGTTCATCGCCTTTTACGCCTTCCCAGATCTTCATCCAGTGGCATTCAGTAAAAGGCTCCCCATTACAGTGGCGGCACCGTGATGGATTTTCACCATCTTCCCTGTGTCATTCTTCACTGTTATTTAGTTAAGTCTTATTTTATCGGTTTTGGGCAAATATTTCAATCTTTTTTGGTACGCAAATTAAAACCTTTTTCAAAAACCTGGCATTTAATAAAGTTACTTCACTTGACCTGTTTCAAGGCCTCTACGAGGCGCAGGTTTTGATCGCGGCCTTTTACGGCGATGCGGAAGTAATATGGGGATAGGTTTGCGAAATTCGAGCAGTTGCGGATTAAAATACCGCGGGGACCCAGGCGCTCCTGCCACTCGTCTGCCGTAAGGCCGCTTTTTTCCGCGTCGATGAGCAGGAAGTTGCTTACCCCGGGGAATACCTGCAAAAACGGCAGCTCTTGCAGCCGCTCTATGAATAACTGCCTTTCCTGATTGACAAAGGCGATGGTCTTTTCCATATAAGCCACATCAGCCAGCGAAGCCCGCCCGGCCGCCAGAGCCAGGGTGTTGATCCGCCAGGTGGGGAGCAAAAACTCCATGCGTTTGATATGTTCTGCACAGGCTGCCGCATAACCCAGACGCAGGCCGGGAATAGCAAAAAATTTGGTTAAGGATCCCACCACTACAAGGTGGGGATTGTGCTCCACCTCCTGGCTTATGGAGAGTTCCCGGCCGGCGAAATCCAGAAAGGCCTCATCAACCACCATAACTCCCCGGACGTCCTGCACATAAGCGGCCAACTCCAGCAATTCCTGCGGTTTAAAAAGATTGCCGGTGGGGTTATTGGGATTACCGATAAATATCAGGTCACCGGGCTGCAGGGCCTCCCTGATCTCTGGCAAAGGCAGCCTAAACTGTTTATCGGCATCCAGGGCAATTCTAACCACCCGCGGGTTTTCCAGGCCTTCTCCGTATTCGGAAAAACAGGGGGCCAACAACAAGAGCCGCCCTTTATAAAACATCCTTCCCAGAAGGTAGATTAATTCCGAACCGCCGTTGCCCAGGACCAAATTGGCCTTATCCACCCCCAGGTGCTGAGCCAGGGCCAGTTTACAGGAATCGCCGCACGGTTCGGGATAGTGAGTCAGCTGTGAGATATTGCTTTCAATTGCCTCCAGGGCTTGCGGCGACGGTCCCAGAGGGTTGATGTTGGCGCTGAAATCCAGGATCTCGTCAAGCGCTATCCCCCACCTCTGGGCGGCTTTCCACACATCGCCGCCATGAACCGGTTTGCATAAATGTTGACTGCCCATAACACCTCCTACTCTGAACTGTCTAACCCCACCAGCGGGATAACAGAACTCCCAGGACTACCGCCTCTGCACTTACCAGGAGCATGATGCTAAGGCTTTGCTTGATGTGATCTATTTGCATCGGATGAAGGGGCTGACCCATTACCGCCCGCGGTGAGGCAATGCCGCCGTAATAATTGAGGCCTCCCAGCTGTATCCCCAGCGCCCCGGCTACGGCCGCTTCGGGAATGCCGCTGTTGGGGCTGGGATGCCGGGGCGCGTCGCGCCATATGGTTTTAACCACCCCGGAAAAACCGCCCCGGGTAAACGGGGCCAGGGGTAGATACAGCAAGCCGGTCAGCCGGGCCGGAATATAATTGGCCACATCGTCCAATCGAGCCCCGGCCCAGCCCAGATAGCGATATTTTTCATTTTTGTAGCCTACCATGGAATCCAGGGTATTGACGGCTTTATATGCCATAGCCAGGGCCGGTCCGCCCAAAAAACCATAGAACAGCGGCGCGGTGATGCCGTCGACAGTGTTTTCCGAAACCGTTTCCACCACTCCGCGGACCAGCTGGGCTTCATCCAGGTGCTCGGTATCCCGGCCTACAATCATAGCCAGGGCTTGGCGGGCCGGTTCTAAACGGCCTTCTTTCAAGGGGCGCAGAACCTCCCGGGCATGTCGATAGAGGCTGTTGATGGCCAGGGTCTGACTCATGAGCAGAATGCTTGCGGCCGCACCCACATAGGGATGCGCCAGATAGGCCAGGGTTATGATTCCCCAGGTGATCAGGTAGGTTCCCAGAACCACCGCCAGGACCATCAAGCCCCCCCCCAGCTTCAAGGCTGCGGGGCTGGCCGCAAAGCTGCGCACCGCCGTTTCACATCGGCGTATGGCCCGGCCTATCCATATCACCGGATGGGGTACTCCGCGCGGGTCTCCGATCAGAAGGTCTAATAAGACTGCTGTCAAGATGATCCATTCCATCTCAAGCCTCTCCCCAACCCATAATCCGGTATACCTTGTCCATATCCAAACTAGCCCGCACCAGATCGGCCCATTGATCATATTTGTGCTGCCTCTGCGTCATGGGCAGATCCTCACTGTGCAGAGCGGGAAATCCCTTTTTCTTGCGGATGTCGTTCATAACGCCCAGCATAACCGCCGGGTTGTCAAAGATGCCGTGCAGATAGGTGCCGAACACCCGCCCGCTGTCGCTGCAGGCCCCGTCCCACACACTGCATTTTTCTCCGGAGCGGGTAAAAATGTGGGTTAGACCGCAGCCTGCCCCGATGAGGGCGCTCTGTCCCATATGAATCTCGTAGCCTTCTACTTCCTGCCCGCACAAATGCTGCCACAAGCCCTGCTTGCTGACAATCTTCGCCTGGGCTTGATGGGTGCTCTTTTGGGGGCCGAACAGAGTGCTCACGGGCAGGAGGCCCAGCCCGGGCAGGGATCCGATCCCGGCTTCAGTGCCGTCCGGATCCAGAAGCTCCTGTCCCAGCATCTGAAAACCGCCGCAGATACCGGCCACATAAGCGCCTTCTTCAGCCAAGCGGCGGATTTCCTGATCATAACCCTTTTCCTGCAAATAGAGCATATCCAGGATAGAGTTCTTGGTGCCGGGGATAATGATAAGATCGGCCTGACCGAGGGCCTCTCCGGGACGAACATAATGGATGCGGGTGTCAGGCAGTCCTATAAATGCATTTATATCAGTAAAATTGGAGATGCGCGGCAGCTGCATGACTGCCACCCGGATCGGGGCCTGTTCCGCTCCCCATCCATTCTTCTCGCTAAGACACACCGAGTCTTCTTCATCGATGCCATGATCATGAACATACGGCACCACACCCAGAACCGGGATGCCGGTGCGTTGCGAAAGAAAATCCAGGCCGGACTGCAGCAGGCCGATATCGCCGCGGAATTTATTGATGATAAAACCCTTCACCCGCTGCCTTTCATGGGGCTCCAATAGCTCCAGGGTGCCGATCAGAGAAGCGAACACCCCGCCGCGGTCAATGTCAGCCGCCATCAAAACCGGAGCGTCAGCCAATTCGGCGGTCTTCATGTTAACGATATCACGATCCTTGAGGTTGATTTCGGCCGGACTGCCGGCCCCTTCTATCACCAGAATCTCATACTGCTCTTTAAGCTGCTTTATACAATCCCTGACGATCGACACCGCTCCCGGCAGAAAATCGCGGCGATAGGCTGTGGCCGACATATCGGCATAAGGCACCCCCAGGGTGATGATCTGGGCCTCGCTGTCCTGCTTGGGTTTGATGAGTATGGGGTTCATGAGCACGCTGGGAGCCAACCCGGCCGCTTCTGCCTGAGCTCCCTGAGCCCGGCCGATTTCGCCTCCATCGGGAGTGACCGTGGAATTCAACGCCATATTCTGGGCCTTAAACGGTGCGGTCTTGTAGCCGTCCTGAACGAATATGCGGCATAAAGCGGTGCACAACATGCTTTTGCCTACATTTGAAGAAGTGCCCTGCACCATTATGGCCTGGTGTCTTTTCACCTTGCTCCCCCTCCCTTGATACGGTTGGCTATCCCGGCGGTGACAAAATAGACCTGCTCCGCCGCTGCCGCCAGCATCTGATTGATTCTGCCGTTTAGATCTCTGAAGATACGAGCATCCGGATACTCCGGCACAATACCCATCCCTACTTCATCGGCCACCAGGATCAGCGCTCCCGACAGACCGGACCAGGCGGCGATAAAGTCCCTTGCCTCCTGCAAACAGGCCTCTTCCCGCTCCGCCGACCAGGGCCGGCTCTCCTGCCAATCCTCGCCGTAGATGAGATTGGCGGTCCAGGTGCCAATACAATCTACCAGCACAACGCTGGGCTGATGCTTCCAGTTCCGCAAGGCCCGGGCCAGACGGCGCGGTTCCTCCACGGTGTGCCAGTGCCCGGGGCGGCGCTGTTGATGTTTCTTAATCCGGGCGGCAAATTCCTGATCACAGCCAATGCCAGTAGCCAGGTAGAATACATCACAGTTATAAAAGGATTCCATTTCCCGGGCCAGATCTTCGGCAAATACACTCTTGCCGCTACTGCCGCCTCCCAAGACCATTATCGATTCCAGCATATTTAAGCCCCTTCACTGTAGAGTAAAGCGTTGACAATGCTGACCGCAATGGGGCTGCCTCCCCGGGTCCCCAGGAGGCTGATATAAGGTATCAAGTCCTGGCCGACCAGCATCTCCTTGGATTCGGCGGCCCCTACAAAGCCCACCGGGGTGCCTACCACCAGGGCGGGGCGGCATATCCCCTGTTCAACCAGATCCAAAACTTCGAAAAGGGCTGTGGGGGCATTGCCGATGGCCACAATAGCCCCATTCAAGCGGGGCCCGAACTGGCGCATGGCCGCAGCCGCCCGGGTGATTTCCCAAGCTTTGCTGTTAGCAATGGTCGCGGGCTCGCTGATTAAGCATAATACCTGCCCGCCGCAGCTTTCCAACCGGGCGGCGTTGATTCCTGATTTAAGCATGTTGACATCGGTAAATACGTGGGCTCCGCCCTCTAATGCGGAAAGACCTGCCTCGATGGCCCGGGGATGAAAGCGCAGGTATTTTACTATGTCGGGATCGCCGGTAGTATGAATAACCCGTTTGACTATCTGTTTTTCGACCGGACCGAATTCATAGCCGTCAAGGTAGCTCTCGATGATTTCCATACTGCGGTTTTCGATTTCGCGCGGATTCCAGATAATATTCATGCCCGGGTCGCCTCCCCTTCTATAAAGGCCTCCCCGATCCTGTCCTGTATGATCTG
>NZ_DCEA01000066.1:0-14429 GCF_002316705.1 Syntrophomonas sp. UBA1041 | reverse complement strand
CCTGTCCTGTATGATCTGGACCAGAGCCGGATGGGCCGCAAAATGGCGGGCCATGACTAATTCCAGGCCGGGATACTGTGGTTTCAGGTCTTCCAGCTCCGCGGGAATGTCCTGAGTAACGTGATTACCGGTGATCAAGAACAAGGGCATTACCACGATGCGTTCCACTTCCTGTGCCGCCAGCCTGGCCACCGCTTCTTTCAGATCCGGGCTGCCAAATTGCATAAAGGCCACCTCGTACAGCCCGAAGCGGTCCGCCTCCTGCACCTGCCGGGCCAGGGTCCGGATTTCTGCATTGGCCTCCTCACGGCGACTGCCGTGGGCGATTAAAACCACACCACTTTTCATGATAAGCACCCTTTCGTTGTTTTTATGTATTCAACTAGCTCAGGCATGCGGTTGAAGACCCGGGGGTAATCCAGATGCGGCCGGTTCCACACCAACAGGGGAATAGACAATTCCCGGGCCGCCAGGTACTTTTCTGCAAAACCGCCCTCGGCGCCGCTCTCCTTGCTTAAAACCAGATGAACCCGGTATTTTTCGAAAAGAGCCCGGTTCATATCCACAGAAAAAGGCCCCTTCATGGCTATCATTTGCTCGGGGGACATCCCCAGGTATTCACAGCTTTGCACCACCTGGCTGGAAGGCAGAAACCGCGCTATCAACTGGGCCTGGCTGGCTGTGGCCAATTCCCATAAAAGCGGCAAATGCTTGCTGCCTATAGTCGACATCACCCTGCAGCCGGGATAAAGCCAGTCAGGCAATTTCTCCAGACTATCTATGACATCAACATCTTCTGGCAGGGCTGTGGCCGGTCTCTCCAGGCGCAAGTAGTCTATTCCCAGCAGCCGGGCCGCTTCCATGGCATAAACGCTGATAGCCGTGGCATAAGGATGGGTTGCATCTACAATCATGTCAAAGCCGCCTTCCCGGAGCAAGTCTAACAAGGCCGGCATCTCCAGGTCCCCCTGACGAACCGGTTTGACCCCGCTTTTGAGCATCAATTCCCGTCCATACGAACTGGTCACCGAAACCAGTATTTTATACCCGTTGTCCTGTAAAGCCAGGGCGGCCTGACGGCCTTCGCTGGTGCCGGCCAGAACCAGGATCATATGCTATACCCCCTGGGAGTCACCATATAGCCATGCTCGATGCGCGTCTGTGAATTGCCGATCACCACGGTGGAAAACATATCGATATCTTCGTTAAGCATATTTCCCAGAATGGCGAGAACCTTTTGTTCGCCGCCGCGTTTGGCATTGCGCACAATGCCCACCGGGGTTTGCGGATGGCGATGGGCCAGAATAATGTCTCTGGCCCGGGCAATCTGAGTCTCACGGCCTTTGCTTTTAGGATTGTATAAGACGATAATAAAGTCAGCCTGGGCCGCCGCCTGCAGGCGCCGGGCAATGGTTTCCCACGGGGTCAGGAGGTCGCTCAGGCTTATAACGGCAAAGTCATGCATCAGCGGAGCGCCCAGGACTGCTGCCGCAGATGTAGCGGCAGTGACCCCCGGAACCACCTCTACCGGGACGGAGTCGGCGGCCAATTCCAGGATAATGCCTGCCATACCGTAAACACCCGGATCCCCGCTGCTGACCACCGCCACCACCTGGCCTTGCCGGGCCAATTGCACAGCTTGGCGGGCCCGGTCGATCTCCTTGCGCATTCCCGAACCAATAACCTGTTTATCCCCGAGGAGATCTTTGATAAAACCCAGGTAAGTCTTATAGCCGATGATTACCTGAGCTTCATCCAGGGCTGCTTGGGCCCTGGGTGTCAGGAAGTCTGATCCGCCTGGTCCCAATCCCACCACCAGGATTTTTCCATGGCCACACTGATGGTCACCGGGCCGATTTTCTGTTTGGGAACAATTGTTGTTCCCGTTTTGGCTGCCAGTCGAGCCGCCGGTTCGCATACACCATCAACTCCTATATTTTGCTTTACCCATTCTGAGCCCTCAAAAGAGCCTTCCAGTACAGCCAGTTCCTCTCTGGCGAACAACCGCAAGGGGAGCTGAAGCTCCCGGGCCAGCCGCAACAAGGCGGCTTCCCGTGCTTTTATATCTATGCTGGCCAGGCTGACGATGCAGCCTTTGTCGATACAAAAGACGTCTAAAACGGTTCGCACTGCCAGTTTGAGCTGTTCATAGTCCACCCCCTTGCGGCATCCAATCCCCAGATGCAGATTACGGGGCAGCAGAAAAATCAATTCATCTGAGTTCCGCGGACTGTAACGGCAATCCAAGACTACCGCCGGGGCCTGTATCCTATCTGTTTCGATGCCGTTTAGGCCCCCGGTGGCATTACGCCAGGGGCGGGAAACAAAACCCTGGCCCCATTCGGGGTTTAGCGGCCAGGGGCTGTATAGATAGACCGTTTCCCCCTCTGCCAGGGCGCGGTTTATAAGCTTTATATTACCCGGGGGCTTAATAAGCGCATCGATATCCCGGGCCATCATATCCACTGCCGGCTTGCCGTTCACATCGGTAGCGGTGGTGATCACCGCCTGCCCCCCCAGGTATGCGGCGGCCATTTTAGCCAGACTGTTGGCGCCTCCCTGGTGCCCCGACAAAAGGCTGATGGCGTAGCGCCCTTTTTCGTCCACCACCACAACTGCGGGGTCTTTGTATTTCGAGGTCATCAGCCCGCCCAAACTGCGTACCACGATACCGCTGGCCATAATACAGATCATCCCGGCATAGTTCCGAAAGACCCTGCTGAAACAGGCCGCAAAATCATCAAAAAATTTCGCTTGTGAACCCGCTTCGCTCTCTTTGCGCAACCGGTCCGGCAAGAATAAATGGCTTCCGGGCATCCGGGCGGCCAGTTTATGACCCTGCCTGGCGCCGTTCCTGGTCAGGCACAATATGGCTATAGACGAATCTGGCTGATTACCTGTATTCATGGCTGAAATCCCGATCATACAATTTGGACTTTCCGCTCTGGCGCAGAAATTCCCCCACCAGAATCAAGGCGGTTTTCTTGATCCCCGCCTGGGCGACCAGACCGGCTACTTCCTGCAGTTGGCCGGTAAGAACACGCTCTTCCGGCCAGGAGGCCTTCTCCACCACGGCTGCCGGGGTGTCAGGCGGATAATGCTCCAGTAATTCCTTAACCACCTGCTCGATCAAACCCACCGACAGGAATATGGCCATGGAAGATCGATGCTGGGCCAGAAGCCGCATCTGTTCCCGCTCCGGCACCGGAGTACGGCCTTCCATGCGGGTTATAATCACTGTTTGAGTGCCGTCGGGGATGGTATATTCCTTCTCCAAGCTGGCGGCTGCCGCCAAGAAGGAACTGACCCCGGGAACTACACTATAAGGGATGTTGGCTTTATCCAACAATTCCATTTGCTCGCCGATGGCCCCGTACAAACTGGGATCGCCGGTATGGAGGCGCACCACCTGTTCTCCGCGGCGGTAGGCCTTAACCATCACCTCAACGATCTCCTCCAGGTTGAGAGGGGCGCTGTTGACCAGACGAGCTTCGGGGCGCGCATACTGCAATAGCGCTTCATTGACCAGTGAACCGGCGTAAACCACCAGATCCGCTTGCTTGAGCAGTCTGTAACCCTTCAAAGTAAGCAGTTCCGGGTCGCCGGACCCTGCTCCCACAAACCAAATCACTGACTGTCACCTCCCTTTTTCTTAATAATCACTGTAGACAGGTAATCCAGCTTCTGGCCTGTTAAGGCGAAAACATCATGGTGGACGGATACATCCTCAAAACCGCAGCGGCTGACCAGGCAGGCTTGTTTATCCTGACCTCGATCCTCCAGAACCGCACAAATCTTGTCTATCTGCCGCCCGGCCTTCATAAGTACGATATTGTCAAACTGTTCGGTCAGCCCGGCCAGGGTTTCCTGATCCTGCAGAGCCGGGATGATGATCAGGTTTTCCTCCCCTTCCGCCAGGGGCTGCTGCAGAGTGGCTGATATAGCGTTAACCGCACTGATACCGGGTACAATCTCCACTTTTATTTCAGGGGCCAGTTCCTTCAGTTGCTTTAAGAGATAAGTGAAAGTGCTGTAAAGGGTGGGATCGCCCAGGGTGATGAATGCCCCGTCAATCCCCTTGGAGAGGTGCTGCATTATTGCCTGGGCGGCCTCCCGCCAGTGCTGATTAAGAAGTTTTTCATCGTCTATCATCGGCATTAAAAGATCTACTGTCCGCCATTGTTTATCAATGGCCTGGCCAACAATGGATAGGGCCACACTGCGCTTTTCCAGCCGGGATTTGGGAACGAACAGCAGCTCGGTCTGTTCCAGGATGCGCTTAGCCTTCAGGGTCAATAGTTCCGGATCTCCCGGTCCCACCCCGATACCGTAGAATTTCCCCCAACTCAAAACTGCTCCCCCTTTCTCCCGCTGATGATAGTGACCGGATTGCGGGCTTGCCAGATGCGAGCCCGGCCCCTTTTTTCATTGACAGCGATATTAACCTGTACCGCTTGCAGCTCATATCCCAGCCGCTCCAAAGCCTGACAGGCGAGCGGCGCGGTGTACAGGGTGACGGTATTCATAACCAAAATACCCCCCGGCTTCAATTTCCGGTCGCACCCTATTATCATGGCTTCGATATCCCCGCCGCTGCCCCCGATAAAGATCCGGTCGGCTTCAGGCAAAATGTCAAGCACCTCGGGGGCTGAACCCGGGACCAAATCCAATTGCACTGTAAAGCGATAGCTGTTCAGCTTAATCAAATCCACCGCTTCGGGGTTCGACTCTATGGCAAAAACCCTCCCCGGTTCGACCAGACGCCGGCACTCGATCGCCATGGAACCGGTGCCGGCCCCGATATCATACACCACCGCACCGGGGAACAACTGAAGTTTGGCCAGAGATATTGCCCTTACTTCCTGCTTGGTCATAGGAATGCCGGGCCGCCGGGCAAAAGCTTCATCCGGAATTCCAGGGGTGTTAAAATCCATTCGCATTGAATATCACCATCACACTATTCTTATAATCTAGGCCATCCTCAGCCAGAGCGGTGAGGGTGGTGTAAAACACCTTTTCATCAGGGTAGGAGAGGTTGAGCCCGATCGCCACCCGCAGATCCCGCATCTGGCCCAGGAGGCTTTGGGCGATAGCCTGCGGCGACCACTTCCCGCCGGTCAGCAGCGCCACTACGGGAGCGGAGTCCGCCCATTTGCCCAGGTTTTCAACCTGGCGGCCGTGCATGCTGTAGAAAGGCACCTCCTGCCAGGGCTCTTGCAGTTTGGCGAACATGTACTGCACCGAGCTTATACCCGGTATGTACTCGAATTCAACCCAGTTCAAACGGGTTTTGAGGTAGCGGGCAATGCTGAAAAACCCGGGATCTCCGGAAACCAATACAGCGATGTTCTTATCCAGAGCTTGGTTTAGTATAAACTCCAGAACTGCAGTGAGGTTTTTGTCAATAACACAGCACTTCTGATGGGGCCGGGCGAAATCCCTTAACAGCCGCCTGCCTCCTACCAGGACCTGGGCTTCGCGTATAGCCTGCAAGGCTCTCGGGGTTGTATGGTCCGGGTGACCCGGTCCCGTCCCTACTATTTTGACGACATTACCCATTGCAGCTCCTCCTAACCCAATCTATAGAAAATATCTAAAACCCGGGCAAGTTGCTTAAATATACTGCCCGTGACCCGGCGCCTGTTTATGGGATGGCGGACTATAGCTATTTACACTTCAATCCCAATCTCCTGCCCAAATTGATGGCAGTGAGGTCATAGCCTAAAATGCTCCCGTCCAGGGCATACATAGCGGTTCCAACCGTAATCTTGTCCTGGCAGCGCTGCTGGCAATGACTGCTGGCGGCTGCAGCCAGGTATTGATAGACCATTTCCATTTGGTCTGCTTTGATCAATGGTATGACCGCATCTATGGTATTGGCCTTCATCACCTCTGCGATTAACTCCCGCCTGGCTCCCAGGAGGGCTAAGTGGGCAGCCATGGTCTCCCTGCGGGCATCGGCAACCTTGCTGTGGGTTTGAAACACCCCGGCTGAAACCTTGATTAATTTGCCGATGTGGCCAAACAGCAGTATCCTTCTGACTTTGCGCTTAAGGGCGGCGTCCAGCATCTGCCCCACGAAGTTGCTGGTCTGCACCACTGCGTCAGCCGGGGCCCCTAATTTGCTTATCTGCTGAGCTCCCATACCCCCGGGAGTGAAAACCAGGGTACGGTAGCCCAGAGCCATAGCTTGATTAATCTGCGGGATCAGGGAATCGAGATAAGCCTGTTCGGACATGGGGCGCACCAGCCCCGAGGTGCCTAGTATGGATATGCCTCCTTCTATGCCCAGCCGTGGATTCAAGGTTTTTTTGGCCAGACGCTGCCCGCCCGGCGCGGATATTACCACCTTGAGGCCCTGTCCGGGCGGCAGCAGGGGAAGCAGAGCGCGTTCGATCATGCTGCGCGGAACCGGGTTTATAGCTGGTTCGCCCACCGGCACCGATAAACCCGGTTTGGTGACCGTCCCCACTCCCGCGCCCCCTTTGATTACGATGCCTGCAGCGGGCAGCAATCGCACCTCCGCCAGAATGCTGATGCCATTGGTCACGTCAGGATCATCACCGGCATCCTTTATGACCCGGGCGATGGCGCCGTATTCAGTCCGCCATGATTTGGTTACCGGTATTTCCGCCAGATGGCCGTCCGGCAGCTCTACTCTCACTGAGGCCGCCACTCTGTCCTGCAATAGTCTTATCAAAGCGGCTTTGCTGGCAGCGGCAGCACAAGTTCCGGTGGAATAACCCCAGCGCATGGCCTTCAATGAGCCCACCTCCTCCTGTATCAGCATTTCTCTTTAGCAGACTCAGATTTAATCCATTTCCACCAATTTCTATCTATTTCCATATTCAGCGCAGGCCTCCACAAAACGCCGGGCTGCTTTGGGATTGGCCCGCAGCTGCAGATGCAGATATGAAGCCAACAGTGAACCCTCGGCATATCCGCCCCGGCTTACTCCCCGCCCCATGCCTCCTTCGAGTCCGAAAGCACAGTCTTGCGGGTTGATACCCTCCAGGGTTGAGTAATGAAACTCGTGCCCGCGCAATACCTCGCCTTTTCCGGCTATTACTGTGTCTCTCAGGGCAATAGCCTTAATATAGCCTAGTTCCTGCAGCTTCCGGGTCATAATGATCTCACCCGGCACCAGCCCCACTCCGGGCCAGGAGTTGCCTTCCCAGTCCTTCAGGGTCCGGGACAAATACATCAGCCCGCCGCACTCCGCCAGTATGGGCATGCCCATCCGGTGGGCCTGGCGCAGAGCCTTCTGCATGCCGGAATTCCGGCTTAATTGCGGTAAAAACATTTCCGGGAAGCCGCCGCCGACATAGATCCCATCCACTTCCGGCAAAGAAGCATCATTCAGGGGGCTGAAATACTTCAGCTCTGCTCCCAGTTCAGACAGGTAGTCCAGACTGTCTTGATAGTAAAAACTAAAGGCGGCATCCCTGGCCACTCCGATAACAGTCCGCTTTTCAACCTGAGGCGCTTGCCAGATGAGTTCCATAGGCTTGGCTTCCCCGGCCAGGGCCAGTACCGCTTCCATATCCAGATTTGACTCTACCAAATCCGCCATTTTATGGAGATGGTCTGCCAATTCCCCATGTTCATCGGCGGGCAGCAAACCCAGATGCCGCTCGGGAATGGATATACTCTCCTGCCAGGGGACACAGCCCAGCACTTTGACTCCCAGCTCCGATTCCAGATTGGGAAGCACCCATTCTCGATGAAAAGGAGAGGCCTGGTTCAATACTATACCTTTGATTTCTACCTCGGGCTGGTATTCCATAAAGCCTTTAACCAACGCCACACAGCTCTGCGACATGCTTTTTACATTTACCACCAGAACCACCGGGGTGTTTAACATCAAAGCCACCTCGGCGCTGCTGCCGGCAATCCTCTCCCCCCGGTAGCCGTCAAACAGCCCCATCACCCCTTCAATGATGGATATCTCAGCCGAAGCGGCGTTCTTGGCAAACACAGTTTGCATCACCTGAGGAGGCATCATCCAGCTGTCCAGATTGTGGGAACTGCGACCGCAGGCATGACTGTGCAAACCGGAGTCAATATAATCCGGTCCTACTTTGAAGGGCTGCACCTTGATCCGGCGCCGCTTCAGAGCTGCCATCAACCCCAATGAAACTGTGGTTTTGCCGCTGCTGCTGTGCACGCCGGCGATCATCAGTCGTGGGAACTGCACCGAGACTCACTTCCTGCTTCCATATTTCCCAATAAAAAAGGCTTCTACTTGCTCAAAAGTAGAAGCCTACAGCTTTACCGTCCAAATGCGAACCAAACCCTATCCGCGGGGCTGATTATTCGCAAGCTATTGGCAGGTTTACTGGCTCCCAGATCATCCTCCCCACACCCCTTCCCGATTCCTCAGTGGCTAATGTGTGGTTCGTACTGGTTACAGTGGCGGGACCGCTCAGGATTTTAACCTGATTCCCTTTATCCCTCTCGGGACCAGTAGCTTCAACTTTAGAGTTGCCCCCATTATAATACAATCCTTTAAAAATGCCAACATAATAATTTGCGTACAAATGACACCGGAAAACGCTTTCCCTGAGTCATTATTCCGATGCGGTTCTGAATTGCTAAAACGAATGACACCGGGGAATTTGGTCTAATCATCACCCCGGCTTGGGAGCTGATTGCCGCGCTGTATGACCCTGGATCCAAAACGCCGGCGGATCTGATCCATAAGCATATCCACCTTTTCATATTGGGCAGATTCTTCGAAGAGGCCGCCCTGCTCCCAATCCGGTGCCGATGATAGCTTTCCCAGGCTGAGGCCGATCAGGCGTAAGGGAGAATCTCCCCGGTAGCTCTTCTGCAGCAGTTCATCAGCGACCTGCCCGATGACCACATCAGCATGGCTGGGGGCGATAGTCCGGCTGCGGTTGATGGTTTTAAAGCTGCTGTAACGCAGTTTGAGGGTTACTGTAGAACAGTACAGCTTGTCGCGGCGCAGTTTACGGCACAACTCGGCGGAGAAAGCAGCCAGGTTTTTTTGCAGGATCTGCATATCATCAATGTCTTCCGGAAAGGTGACCTCCCTGCCCAGGGATTTACGCTCTTCATGGGTTTCGACCTGGCGTGTGTCGATGCCCCGGGCTAATTCCCAGTAATGCTGCCCGCTTGCGCCCATGCGTTCTGCAAGCCAACCGGTTGGGAGGTCCTGTACATCACCGACGGTTTTGATCCCCAGCCGCTCCAGGGCTTGCCGGGCCTTTTCACCCACCCCCCAGAGCCGTGTGACCGGCAGGGGTCTTATTATTTCCAGGGCCCGGTCATAGGGGATGATGCACAAACCGTCCGGTTTGTTCAGGTCGGAGGCCAGCTTGGCCAGGAACTTGTTATAAGAAATGCCCACCGATATAGTCAGGCCCAGTTCGCTTCTGACCCGGCGTTTGATTTCCCGCCCAATAGCCTCCGGGCTGCCGAAGAGATTTTGAGTTCCGCTGATATCAAGAAAAGCCTCGTCAACGGAAATTGGTTCCATGAGGGGGGTGTAATCGGAGAGAATGGCAAAAACCTGATGGGATACCTCCAGGTAACGCTCCATGCGCACCGGCAGAAATACGCCTTGCGGGCACAAACGCCTGGCCTGAGCGGCGGGCATGGCCGAGCGTACTCCGAATTTCCTGGCCTCGTAGGAGCAGGTGGAAACGACCCCCCGCGAGGCGGCAGATCCCCCGACTATGACTGGCTTTCCCTTTAGGGAGGGATTGTCGTTTTGTTCCACCGCGGCGTAGAATGCATCCAGATCACAGTGAATGATATGTAGAGAGTGATTCACCTCGCCGGTCATTTTCACACTTCCCCGTGCTTTTTAACCCAATATGATTCCATTAAAGCAAAAGCCCTTTACCTGACAGCGATATCTGGAAATCGATCCGGGTCATCCTTAACCTGCCGGCTGCCTGATAATGGTCTTAAGCCGGGCAGGGGTGGTCTTGCGGGGATCGTTAAGGTAGATTTCATGATGATACCCCCGCAGGCTGTAGCCTTGCTCACCGATGAATTGGTGCAGTTTCATTATGGTGTCATGTTCCTCGGAATAAGGACCGACATACATCACCTGGGCTGCCAGGCCTTCTTCAAAGGATTCGAAGCGCAGCCGGGGCAGCGCCGTAAGGGGTTTCTTTTTGGCCGCAGCCGCTTTGGCCTGCTCAACCATGCCCGCTTCAATAAATGGCGGCTGCATTATCATCATAGTCCATTGCCAGTTATCCTTATCGCCTGTAAGAAAAACCTGTTCAGAAGCCCCATACCACAATCCTTCCAGGGGCATTACAGTATAATCGGGGCTTTCTTTTTTGCTCTGGAACTTGAGGGCGTAAGACACTGAGTAAAGGGCTTCGACAGCCTCTTTATAGTCCGGGGAGGTGTTGGGGTCACCCTGCCCGTTTATCATCAGGAAATTGAAGGCCGGCACCCGGACCAGGATATTTTTTCCCAGCGGGGTATTGTATAAGCGGGAATACTGCTTCTTCAGATCGATTTTTTCCATAGTAAAAATCCTCCTAGGTACATTATACCCCGGAGGAAGACTTGAATCACAGCAGATGCAGGCAGTGACGGTGATATGTTATGCGCTGGGGACATTCACAAAAAAGTCAGGTGATGGCGTTGTAACCATCACCTGCTTAAACAAAGAAGAGGTCCTTAGATATCCCTTGTCCACAGTGAGCACATGGCGGGCCCAGTTCCAACGCACAGCGCTGCTCCCCCAACAGTCTTGCCGATGTTCTCAAGTTCGTAATACAGGGAAACGATGATACGCAAAGCCGTGGCTCCAATCGGATGGCCCAAACCAATTCCGGATCCATTGCTATTAACCTTATTCATATCAATTTCAATACCATATTCCTCTTTCAGCATTCTGCCAACACCCAGCCACTGGGCGGCAAACGCTTCATTTATCTCCCAGTAATCAACATCTTCGAATTTCATGCCTGCTTCTTTTAAACATTTGGGAATAGCCACCGCTGGACCAAGTCCCATGACTTCAGGAGCTACTCCTTCAGCGCAGATATTGATTAATTTCATTAAGGGCTTGATTCCCAGTTCCAGTGCTTTGGCTTTAGACATGATAACGACGGCTGCGGCAGCATCATTGATTCCGGAGGCATTAGCCGCAGTAACCACTCCACCTTTTCTAAAAGCCGGGGGTAATTTGGCCATGGTTTCCAGGTTGGCATCGGAAATCATATGCTCATCTTTGGAGAAATAAGTAACGCCCTTTTTGGTTTTGATTTCAACCGGTACGATTTCACGTTCAAATGTCCCATCCTGGTTGGCTCGGGTGGCGTTTTGGTGGCTGCGCAATGCGAGTTGGTCGCATTCTTCGCGGGTGATGCCATATTTCTCGGCAACGTTTTCGGCGGTAGTTCCCATGTGCCCCTCCACCAGGCGGTCAAATAACGCATCATGCAGCATGGCATCCTCCATAATGCCCGGCCCCATACGATAGCCCATACGGGCTTTGGGCAGCATATAAGGTGCGTTGGTCATGCTTTCCACTCCAACCACCAGCCCCACCTCAGTTTTGCCCAGTTGAATATGGTTAATAGCAATATCAAGGGCACGCATCCCGGAAGCACAATTCTGATTCACCACACAGGCGTTGCTTCTAAGCGGCAGACCTGCTGCCAAACTTACCTGACGAGCAGGCAGCGACCCCTGCATGTGCTGATAGACTTCACCCATAACGATTTCGTCAATGATTTCCGGATCGACGGCGGCTCTTTTTATGGCTTCCTTGGCTGCAATAGTGGCCAGATCCACAGCCTGAAAGTCTTTGAGACTGCCCATAAATTTGCCTATTGGCGTTCTGCACGCACTAACGATTACTACATCCTGAATTTCTTTCACAAAAATACCCCCTTATTATTAATTCTAAATTTCTATGTTATCTGCATTTGAACCCAGCTTTACTTGATCTGGCTCCCTTTCCACCATGTCTGATTACATCTATGAAGAATAAATTTAATTACAAAAAAATAGTCTGAATTTATCTCTTCAGACAATTAAGCAAGAAATGTGCCAACCCGCTGTATAAATCATAAATATCAGATATTATGGGCTTTTGCCCCGTTTTCTCTCTCAACCATTATTTTCCTGGGTATCATATTGCAACCGTAGATATAGGTGGCATTTTAACAAAGCGACTTATTTGGCGCCTTTAGAGACCCGAATGAATTATCAACCATGCGACCGAATTAACAACCCTACAAAAAAAGACAGAGTCAACATTGCTGACTCTGTCCCCTATAAATTCATATGGGATGTTGGTTTCGTTGAAAAAGTCTTTTTATTTTGGCGTGTTAATCTTTCTACAAACCATATTTCCGGATTTTACTGTATAAAACCGATTTGTTAAGACCTAATTCTTTAGCTGTCTGAGCTTTATTATAATTGGTTGATTTCAGCATTTGCTCTATCAACTCTTTCTCCAATCTTTGCACCGAAGCGTTCAAGGTAGTACGCCCGGGCTCATTAACTGCAGACAGAAGCACCTCACCACCTAATGAAGGAAAATGTTGCACCTCCAACCGGACCGCCTGCTTTAACGCAGCCATATTTATAGCGCGCTCCAGCAGGTTCTGCAACTCCCGCACATTACCCGGCCAGTTATAAGTTTGCAGCATATGCAGGGCTTCGTCGGAAATATGTGATACGCGAGCTTTTAGACGGGTATTGATACCAGCCATTAAGTAATGAACGAGCAAAGGAATATCTTCTATTCGCTCCCGCAAAGGCGGAAGGTTTAATCTTACTACATTCAAGCGGTAATAAAGGTCCTTTCGAAACTCGTGGTTGGCAACCATTTGCTCCAGATCGCGATTGCTGGCAGCGATAACTCTTACTTTTATGGAAATAGGATTAGTGCCGCCCACTCTCTCAATCACCCGTTCTTGAAGCACGGTGAGAAGTTTGGTCTGCATACCTAGAGGCATGTCGCCTATTTCATCCAAAAAGATGGTGCCTCCTTTGGCAAGCTCGAATTTCCCCGGCTTGCCACCTTTCTTGGCTCCGGTGAAAGCTCCTTCATCATAACCGAAAAGTTCGGATTCCAGCAGGTTTTCGGGTAAAGCCGCACAATTGACGCGCACAAAAGGCCCCTCCTGTCCACCCTGGTTATGAATGGACTGGGCAAACAATTCTTTGCCGGTTCCGCTTTCCCCGGTTATAAGGATGGTGGACCGTGTATGTGCCAATTGCTCGGCCATGGATTTGACCATTGCAAACTCGGGAGTGGTTCCGATAAGATCAGCAAACTTCCAGCGGGCTTGATAATGCTGGCGAAACTCCTCTTTATAATAATTGAGTTCTTTCGCCGTTTCCTGCAGTTTATTGATAAGAATCTTGGCCTGGGACATATCCAAAAACAGACTTCTTCCTACCGCTCCGGTAATCTCACCGTTCTTTATGATGGGGGTTCGGGTAATAATGGTGTCCCGGCCATTGACAGTCCACGCATCAATCTTGTGAATATCACCGTTTCTTAAAATTTCCGGCAGTTTGGAATGGGGAGTGATCTCCAGGATGTGTCTGCCCACCACATCTTCTTTCTTCATCTCCAATAAGTGCAGGTAGGTCTGGTTCATAAAAGTAATAATGCCCGCTTTATCAACAATCACATATATCTGATAAGGACTCTGCACCAGCACCTCCGATACCGTTTCGTACTCCTTTTCCATAGTCTGCAGTTTCTTCATGAGTAATTTCGCCCCGGCTTTATCCAGGAAAATAGTCTGCCCCACCGCCCCAATGACTTGATCATCATTAATCAACGGGTATCGGGTGATAATCGTTTCACGGTCATTTACCGACCACAGGTCAATCGGGTCTGTTTTTCCGCTACGCAGGACCTCTGGTAATTTGGAATGGGGGGTAATCTCAAGAATATGCCTTTCCATTACTTCGTCTCGGGTTTTATCCAGCCATTCCAAATAGGCTTGATTAATAAACCGAATGATGCCATGCTCGTCAACAACGACGCAGGCCATGAGAGGATTATCAAGGATGGCCTCAGCTACTTTATACAAATTGAAACAATCGTCGGATTTAGACATAGGTTGTCCTCTTGATGCAAATTAGGTCATACATCTATTATATCTAAACTTTCAGAGTTGCCCAAGATATCCGGGCACAAGCATTCCTGTAATGAAGTAGGGCGGCTTGCCCGCCCACGTGTGTCCGTGTATCTGCGTCATTCTTTGTTGGAGACGCCGGCTTCTCCGAAGGTGGTCATCTCTTTCATAACTTTTACGGCCGCTTCAAAGATCGGGAAGGTTAAAACTGCTCCGGTGCCTTCGCCCAGCCGCAGATCCAGGTGCAGGATGGGTTGCAGGCCCATATATTCCAGCATAATGCGGTGCCCGGGGGTAATCAGGGGGACGGCAGAATGTGTGAAAACTAGT
>NZ_DCEA01000027.1:660-4285 GCF_002316705.1 Syntrophomonas sp. UBA1041 | reverse complement strand
CCGCCATTGTCTGGCCAACTCGGTCCCGGCAATCACCAGGGTGGGATAAATTCTGACCATATCCGGCCGCAGTCCAATAATGACCCGGGTGGTAGCCAGGTCTTTAAGCCGGTTGTCCCCGGGCAGCCCCACCATCAATTGTATGCCCAGTTTAAATCCATACTCTTTTAATAAACGGCTGGCCTCAACGATTTGCAGAAGGGCCATCCCCCGCCCCGCGGCTGCCAGAACCTCGTCGTCGCACGACTGCACTCCCAGTTCTACGGTGTCTACCCCCCAGTATTTGAGCATTTTCAGAATATCCGGATCGATTCCATCTGGGCGGGTGGAAAGGCGCAGGCCGTGAATCAAACCTTTTATCAAATAAGGGGATACCTGTCTGAGGTAGGCTTCCTGCAGGGAAACATCCATCATGGTGAAACTGCCGCCGAAGAAAGCTATCTCGATCTCACTTCCGGGCGGAATGGTCGCCAGGTGCTGGTCAACCAATTCAGGGATGGCTGATGGGGAAAGGGGTTCTAACTGGGAGGCAATGTGCCGCTGGTTGCAAAATATGCATGTAAACGGGCACCCCACATGGGGGATAAAAATCGGAATATTGACATGCTTCATGGTTTGGGGGTTATCTCCAGTCCCAGGCTGAGCAGCAACTGGTGATTTTTCAGGACCTTTTCAGCAGCATTTTGCTCGGCTTCCTTTTTGCTCCGCCCCTGGCCGGCAGCCAGCAGCCGCTCCTTATAATACACCCCGGCTTCAAAAACTTTGGCATGAGCAGGACCGCATTCTTTAATGATCTGGTAGATCACATTCTGTTTGTTTTTACCCTGCACCAGCTCCTGCAAGCGGGATTTATAATCTTGATAATCGCCCTGGGCGGTGTCGTCAATGTGAACCTGCAGACGGTCCAGTACGAATCGGGTCGCGGCTTCATAGCCTTGATCAAGATATATAGCTCCTATTACCGCCTCGACTGCATCAGCCAGTATGGAGCGGCGCTTACGCCCCCCGGACATCTCCTCGCCCCGCCCTAATAGTAGATAATCTCCCAATCGCATTTGATTAGCCACGTTGAGCAGCGCTTTTTCACAGACCACCTTGGCCCGGATTTTGGTCAATTCACCTTCAGGCTTTTCATCAAAGTGATTGTACAAGTATTCGGCAATAATCATATTCAAGACCGCATCGCCCAGGAACTCCAGGCGTTGATTATTGCCGACACAGTTCTTTTCCTGGCTGAAGGACGGATGCGTCAAAGCCATGTCGATAAGCCCCAGATGATTAAAAATGAGCCGGTTGTCACGCATAAAGCGGGCAACCGCATCCCGCTGCTTAGCCATTTTGAATCTTTTCCAGGTGGCGGTACAGGGCCGTGACCAGCGTCCCAAAGGTTGACAGGCTTTCCAGCCCTTCCTCAGGAAATTCCACATCATAGGCATCTTCCAGAGCCATGATCATCTCCACAACATCGATGGAGTCGGCGTCCAGATCTTCCAGTTTGGTTTCCATGGCGATTTCCTGGGGGTTCAGGTCCAGCTGTTCCGCCAGTATCTTTCTGGCCAGCTCTATAAACTCCTGCAACTAGATTACCTCCTTTAACTACTGTAACCTGAGCAATACATTATGTATGGTCCTTAAATCAATGCTGCCAGGGCTTTTTCCTGCTGTTCCACAATACGGCTCACAATACATTGAGCGGCAATTTTCATACCGCTGCATATTGCCTGTTTTTTTGAACTGCCGTGACATACTATACTTATCCCTTTAACCCCCAGCAAAGGCGCTCCGCCTACCTGGCGATAATCGACCTTCTGGTAAATGCTGGGGAGTTTGCCCATTTCCTGAGCGGTATGCTGGGCCAGGAACAGAACCAGGCCCTCCATGGATTTCAACAGGATGTTGCCGGTGAAACCATCACAGACAATCACATCACAATCGCCATTAAATAGGTCGCGACCCTCCACATTGCCGATAAAATTAAGTTTGGGCTGCTGGCGCAGCAAGCTGAAAGCTTCGACTGCGGCAGCATTGCCTTTCGTCTCCTCGGCGCCATTGTTGAGCAGGCCTACGCGGGGATTGGGGATGGCTTGAATTGCTGAAGCATAAGCGCTTCCCAGGGCTGCAAACTGCACCAGTTGCGAAGGGCGGCAGTCCACGTTGGCCCCCACGTCGATGAGCAGTGATTGTGAACCGCGAATATTCGGTATCCCGCTGACTATCGGAGGACGTTCGATTCCTTCCATCCGCCCCAGGTTAAATAGAGCTGCGGCCATCTGTGCTCCGGTGCTGCCGCAGGACAATACCGCATCAGCCAGGCCCGCCTTGACCAGACCGGTAGCAACCACAATGGAGGCGTCTTTCTTGCGCCGGATCGCGATGGCCGGAGATTCTTCCATGGTTATTATTTCGCTGGCATTGACCACCCTGAGCCTTTCAGTATCATACGATTGGCCTTTTAAGACCGGCGCGATCTCTTCCGCCAAACCTACCAGGATAATGGAGGCATCGGTTTCTTTCAGCCAGCTCAGGACGCCTGCGATAACCTCGCCTGGGCCATAATCGCCTCCCATTACGTCAACTGCGATCTTCATGGTCTTCCTCCTCATTTCAGCAAGAAATACAAAAAGTAAGCTATGGGCCTGAAAGTGCGCCGATACCTTACCTTTTGATCAACCTGTATATCTTACATCACGTTTTTACCTTTATAAAATCCGCAATTCAAGCAGGCCCGATGTGATAATTTCAACTCCTTGCACTGAGGACATTCAACCAACCCTGGTTTGTCCAGCTTGCGCCATTCGGCACGCCTCATATTCTTTCTTGAATGCGAATGTCTCCTCTTAGGAACGCCCAATTTGTTCCCCTCCTTCCTGGGTTAATTTTTTCAAGGCTTCCCAGCGCGGATCTATATTTTCTTCACTGCAGCGGCAAGCCTCCACGTTTTTGTTTACACCGCAACCCGGGCACAGACCCTGACATTCCGAATTGCAGAGCGGACTCAAGGGGATGACGGCAAATATGGCTTCTATTACCGCCGGCTCAATATCGGCCTCACCTTGATCAACCACCAGTACATCATCCTTGAACTCCTCCGGTTTTCGGCTGCCGGCATCTATCATGGTGATGCCCAGTTCTTCAGCAACCTGAATAACCGATGGTTCCAGACACCGGGAACAGGCCAGCACCAGTTTGGACTTTACTTTTCCCGTGCCGACATATGTCTGTCCGGTGAATACCACTTCGATATCGACCTGAACCGGCTCCGCAAACTGAGCACCCAGTCCCCGAACCAGTTCATCGGGCCAAAATTCCACAAAAGAATAGTGCTCACTCTGTTGCGGCTGAAGTTTGAGTTGTTTAAGGTCAATTTTCATTTTGCACCCCTAAAAAACACCAGATTAATTATATTCTTCACCGGTTAGTATTGTCAATAAAGGCAGTTACTATATCGATTTTGTTGATATGCGGCTGATAGGAGCCAAAACTAAAGGGGCGGGCGATGCCCGCCTCCCAGCTTGCTGACAAGTCAACGAGCTGGGCAGAGCGAGCGACGGAAGCGAAGAGCAAGGCGCTCAATAGGCCCGCGATTGAGGCGTACAAATAGTACGTTGATTGAGCGGACCTATTG
>NZ_DCEA01000027.1:0-504 GCF_002316705.1 Syntrophomonas sp. UBA1041 | reverse complement strand
TTCGCTTTTGTCGACGGTCTGAGAGGCGGGCGATGCCCGCCTCCTGTGAATGACAATATGTTATTTGGCCAGTCTGTAGGTATCTCTGGCGATAACCAGTTCCTCATTGGTGGGAATGATGAAAATGCGTACCTTGGAGTCGTCGGTAGCCACATCGACCGCTTTGCCGCGAACTTTGTTCTTTTCGGGATCCATCTTGATGCCCAGCGCCTCAAGATCTTCGCATATATGACGGCGGATGTCGATGCCGTTTTCACCTACACCGGCAGTGAATACCAGGCAGTCACAGCCGTTCAGCTTGGCAAAATAATTGCCGATGTAACCCTTTACTGCGTTGTAGTATACGTCCAGAGCGGTTTGCGCCCTGCTGTTGCCGGCCTTGGCCGCTTCTTCAACGTCGCGCAGGTCGTTGGATACCCCTGACAATCCCAGCATACCTGACTTCTTGTTGAAGTAATTGTTGGCTTCCGCAGAATCCATCCCCAGTTTGTCCATCAGGAAGAA
>NZ_DCEA01000090.1:24200-24349 GCF_002316705.1 Syntrophomonas sp. UBA1041 | reverse complement strand
GTGGTTTTGCCGCAGCCGTTGGGCCCCAACAGAGCGACCCGCTCTCCGCGCCGTATCAGTAAATCCACCCCGGAGAATAAGCTCTTACCATCATAGCATTTGCTTACATCCTGCAGGTTAATCACTATTTCGCCGCTGTCCTGCCGGCT
>NZ_DCEA01000090.1:0-24028 GCF_002316705.1 Syntrophomonas sp. UBA1041 | reverse complement strand
ATTTCGCCGCTGTCCTGCCGGCTGTGCAGTTTCCAACTATGCTGCCGTATTTCCTGAGCCGGTCTTTGCAGGCGCTCCAAACGGCTTAACTGTGACTGCCGGCCCCTGGCCTGGCGGGCTTTAATGCCGGAGCGATAGCGTTCAATATAGGCTTCAGTTTCACGAATCTGTTCCTGCTGCTTTTCAAAAGCCTTTAACCGAGCCTGGTCTTGGGCTTCCGCCTTAACGATATAAGCAGAATAATTGCCTTCAAAAGCACGCAGTTTGCGTTCCCGCAGTTCAAAGATCTTGTTAACCACCCGGTCCAGAAAACGGCGGTCATGGGAAACCACCAGTACCGTGCCGGAATAGTCGTTAAGGTATTCCTCCAGCCATTCCACCGCACTCATGTCCAAATGATTGGTGGGCTCATCGAGCAGCAGTATGTTAGGACTTAAGGCCAGTAGCCGCGCCAGATCGAGCCGGGTTTTCTGTCCCCCGCTCAGTTCCCCCAAACGCAGATCGTACTGGCAGGGATCAATGCCCAGGCCGGCCAGGATGCGCCGGGCCATGGTCTCACAGGCATAGCCGTTGCGGTCATGGTATTCGTCCTGCAAAAGGCTGTATTGTTTGAGCAGCATATCCACATCACCGCGGCCGGAACTGATAGCCTGCTCCAGCTCGCTTAAGCGTTGCCGTATATCCAACAAATCGCTAAAGCTGCCCATTACTATATCCCAGATAGTTTCCTCCGGGTCTCGGGGGGGAAGCTGCTCCAAAAAGCCGAGCTGTTGGTGCTTGCCCAGCATTACGTTCCCATGCTCGGCCTCCAGTTGCCCGCTTAAGCACTTTAACAAAGTGGTCTTGCCGCTGCCGTTGGCGCCGACCAGCCCCGCCTTTTCACCTGCCTGCAAGGTCATATTTATATTGTCCAGTATAGGCCTGCCAGCCAGGGTTTTACCTAATCCGGCAGCTTGTAAAATAATCATCAAATCACCCGCCTGGTTTTTTCCTATACAAATATAACACGATAAATCACCCCGGTCATCTTCTATAGCGGGAGGTATAGCTGATCCTCGCCGAGTAAATACCGGCCCCGGCGAACATACTAAAGACAATAGCCTGTGGAGGTGGAATTATGCAATCCTGGCATGGATTTATAGGGGGCTGGTGGCAAAGGGATATTGATGTCCGGAATTTCGTGCAGAAGAACATTACTCCCTATTCGGGAAATGCCTCCTTTTTAAGCGGTCCTAGCGAACGGACCCGTTTATTGTGGCGGCGCTGTCAGCAGCTGATCAAGGAAGAGTATCAACGCGGCGGGGTTTACGATATTGATGCCGACACCCCGATCACCATCAACAGCCATAAACCCGGGTACATCGATCAGGATCTAGAGGTTATTGTTGGCCTGCAGACCGATTATCCCCTCAAAAGAGCCATCCAGGTTTACGGCGGGCTGCGCACCAGCATCAGAGCCTGCGAAGCTTACGGCTATAAATTCAACCCTGAAATGGCGGACTTATTCCATCAATATCTGCGCACCCATAACGAAGGGGTTTTCACCGCCTATACCCCGGAAATGCGCCTGGCCAGAAGAGTGGGGATAATCACCGGGCTTCCCGACGCCTACGGGCGCGGCCGCATTATCGGCGATTATCGCCGGGTGCCTTTATACGGGGTAGCGCGGCTTATAGCCGATAAGCAGCATGATCTGCACAAGCTGAGCACCGCCATGGATATCGGCAGCATCGGCCAGCGCGAGGAGCTGTTCGATCAGATACAAGCCCTGAAGGATATGCAGGCCATGGCCTTTGATTACGGTTACGACATTTCCCAACCTGCTGGGACCGCCCAGGAGGCCGTGCAGTGGCTGTATTTTGCCTACCTGGCTGCGGTCAAAGAACAAAACGGCGCCGCTATGAGCCTGGGGCGCATCTCAACCTTCCTGGATATTTATCTGCAGCGCGACCTGGAGCGAGGGGTTATCAACGAAGAACAAGCCCAGGAGCTCATCGATCAACTGGTAATCAAGCTGCGCCTGGTGCGCCACCTGCGAACCCCGGAATACAATCAGCTATTTGCCGGGGATCCCAACTGGATCACTGAAGCCATCGGCGGCTGTGATGTAAACGGGCGCCCCCTGGTGACCAAGACCAGCTATCGTATACTGCAGACCCTGTATAACCTGGGGCCCAGCCCGGAGCCCAATCTGACCATACTTTGGTCGCAGCAGCTGCCCCGGCCTTTTTTGGAATTCTGCGCTCAGGTCTCCATCGACACCAGCGCCCTGCAATATGAAAATGATGACTTGATGCGGCCTATTTACGGGGATGACTATGGCATCGCCTGCTGCGTGTCGGCTATGGTGATGGGCAAACAGACCCAGTTCTTCGGTGCGCGCTGCAATCTGGCCAAACTCCTGCTCTACGCTATAAACGGCGGTATCGATGAAATAACCGGGAAACAGGTGGGGGTCGAGATGGGGGTTTATCCCGGGGATGTTCTGGACTTCAATGAAGTGATGCACCGCTTCAAGATACAGATGCAATGGCTGGCGGAATTATATGTCCACACCATGAACACCATCCATTACATGCATGACCGTTATGCCTACGAACGGGTGCAAATGGCCTTGCACGACAGCCGGGTGCATTATTTCATGTCTTTTGGCATTGCCGGCTTGTCGGTTGTGGCTGATTCATTGAGCGCCATACGCTATGCCCGGGTAAAACCGGTACGAAACGCGCAGGGGCTTATAGAGGACTTCATCGTCGAGGGAAACTACCCCAAATTCGGCAATGATGACGACCGGGTGGACAGCATCGCCGTAGAGCTGGTCAAGGAATTCGCCCGCTATCTCAAGCAGTACCGGGCCTACCGCCAGGCGGAACACACCCTTTCCATTCTGACCATCACTTCCAACGTTATGTACGGCAAACATACCGGCTCGACCCCGGACGGCCGCAAAAAGGGCGAGCCTCTGGCCCCGGGGGCAAATCCCCTTCACGGCCGCGAAGAGCATGGGGCGGTGGCAGCCTGCAATTCGGTGGCCAAACTGCCCTATGATTACGCCCGCGACGGCATATCCTTCACATTTTCTATCGTCCCCTCGGCTCTGGGAAGAAGCCGGGAGGAGCAGATCAACAACCTGCTGGCCTTGTTGCACGGCTATTTCGGCCAGGGCGGGCACCATATCAATGTCAATGTGCTGCAGGTTGAAACCCTGAAAGAAGCCATGGAAAATCCCGAACGCTATCCGGACCTGACCATTCGCGTCTCCGGGTATGCGGTGCACTTTATCAAACTGACCCGCGAGCAGCAGGAAGAGATCATTACCCGAACCTTTTACGGCCGTATGTAAAGTTTTAGACTCGACCCGGGAGGCATTATGCAAGGCAGAATCCACTCCATAGACTCCTTTTCGACCCTTGACGGGCCGGGCATACGCATGGTGGTGTTTTTGCAGGGCTGCCACCTGCGCTGCCGGTATTGCCAGAACCCCGACACCTGGGAGCAAGACTCCGCCTCAACCGTTCATCACAGCAGCGAAGAACTGATGGCTTTGGTTCGCCGCGGTCTGGGTTATTACCGAAATTCGGGCGGGGGCTTAACCTTTTCCGGAGGCGAACCGCTGCTGCAGCACTGCTTTGTGCGCGAGGTATTCGAGCGCTGCCACGGCGAAGGTATCCACACCGCTCTGGACACTTCATTATATGTGCCCCCTGGCCGGGTCCAGGCAGTGCTGCCCTTCACCGACCTCTTTCTTGCCGATATAAAGCACATCAGTACTGCACAGAGCCGCTACTTGACCGGGCAGAGCAATGATTTAAACCTCGCCAACCTGAAAGCCGTCAACGCCGCCGGAACCCCGCTCTGGATCCGCTATGTAGTGCTGCCCGGATACACCGATGCCGAAAAGGACATTATCGCTCTGGCCCGACTCCTGGCTCCATTGAATGCGGTGAAAAGAATTGAACTGCTGGCCTATCATACCCTGGGAGTGCACAAATGGGAGCTGCTCAATCTGCGCTATGAGTTAAAAGAGGTCCAGCCGCCCGCAGCAGATGAAATGAACCGCCTGCAGGAGATCGTGGCGGAAATCACCGGTAAACCGGTATACATATCTTGACTCCTGATTTTTTGCCATAATGTCAACCCGGATTAGCCCATGCAGATAGTATATTTTTATTTCTTTATCGCAGCCTAATAATGAAAGGAGGTCTAAAGGATGGCCAAAAAAGGCAAGAAAGACAAGGTCATGGAACAAGGCACCTTCACATCACCCCGAAGTGAGAATGTAATGCCCTCTGAAGAAAAGAAATCCACCAAAAAATCCAAGAAATCTTAAGGAAGATGCAGCCGGACCGTAGGGTCTGGCTGTTTTTTTAAAGACATAGTCAGCCCTTACCCGGAGATTTGCAGCCGATTCTAATTAAAGGAGTGCTCAGGGGGTAGCAGCCTTGCATAGTCAGGCCAGACTTATCTGAAAAACAATTTCGACTTGAGTATTCATAGGCCGGCAGCCCTTGTATAATCGAGGCCAGACCTATATAATATGAATGGTGCATTTCACCAGGGAGGCACCGGCAACTTAAATATGTGGGGGCGTGGCTCAGCTGGGAGAGCACCTCGTTCGCAACGAGGGGGTCAGGGGTTCGAGTCCCCTCGTCTCCACCAAGTTAAAAGCTACATTTTCTTGTGAAAAGCGCACAAGAAAATGTAGTTTACTTATGTATTAGCAATCAAAAAATATGACTTCGACATGACGGGTCTTTGACAGTCATGTCTTTTTATTGGTCAAAAAAGAAAGGAGACTAATTTCATGAACAACAATATTGTTATTGAAATACCGCCTATCAAAAAAGAAGTTTTGCAGGTTGCCGCTTACTGCAGAGTCAGCACAGCTTATGAAGAACAACAGACCAGTCTTGATTCGCAGATTCAATATTATACAGATTACATCAATAATCATGAGGGCTGGGTACTTGCGGGTATCTATTCTGAGCAGGCGTCGGGTACGCGCTTTGATAACAGAACCGCATTCAACCGGATGATGAAAGACTGCCGAGCCAGGAAAATTGACTATATTATCACCAAGTCCATCAGCCGTTTCGGGAGGAATACCCTTCCCTTTTTACGGAGCTTTAATGAACTACTCGGTCTAGGTATTACAATTTATTTTGAAATGGAGAGGTTGGATTCGTCTGATTGGAGAATGCGAAAAATTATTGCCGCCGCTGCAGCTGTTGCTCAAAGTGAAAGTGAGTCGAAGAGTGCGAATATCAAGTGGGGAATTCAACGCAGCTTTGAAAAAGGTCATGTAAAACTGAACCATACCAACTTCCTCGGTTACACAAAAGATGCAAATGGCAAATTGGTTATTGTTGAAGAAGAAGCCAAAATAGTCCGGTTTATTTATGATTTATACCTGAAAGGCTATGGCTGCCGCAAGATTAAATCTTACCTTGAAAAGAACGACATAAAAACGGCAACCGGAAAGTCCGAATGGAGTACTTCCACCATTGATCGGATTCTTTCCAATGAGAAATACATCGGAACAGTATTATCCCAGAAAAGCTATGTTGAAAATTGCCTGACTCATAAACAGGTAAAAAACAACGGTGAGTTGCCGATGTATCTTATGGAGAATAATCACGAGGCGATCATAAGCAAGGAGACTTTTGAGGAAGTTCAACACAGGAAATTTTTATAAATTAGTTGCTTGTTAGTTAAATCTCCCAATTTCGAGGGGCTTTGAAGGATTAAAACTGCTTTTTCTTCTTATGCGTTTTTATAGGATAATGTCAAAAACTCTATATTAAAGGTTGGGCATCATTGGGCACCAAAGGGATTAATCACTGCAGATATTTGCACATGTAAATAAAAGCAGGTGTGAAAATATACAGTTGCAGTTATCTGCACGTTGTGATATGCTACCGATGTACCGCTATAATCGGAGGGGATGCAATGCCAGATGTCGATTACGGGCATATTGAAATACTGATTGTTGACCTTCTACAAGAGCGTCAAATGAGTAAAAATGCCTTGGCAGAAAAAGCAAATCTTCAAAGGACGCAATTAAATGCATATTGTAATAATAAAATTAAGCGTCCCGATTTTGATGTGTTGTCTCGAATCTGCTTTGTGCTTGGCTGCGAGATTAACGATGTCCTAAGGTATATCAAACCGAATAATGAGGGGCAGGTGTAATGGTTGGAAATTATTGAGGTATACGATAACTATACTTTTTTAGGAATTAATTCGAGGCCCATAACAGAGGGGCAAGAATTTGAGATGGTTAGCGAATTCATAAACTTTAGAAAAGATAGCTTTAAAGCTACTTCTCAAAAGCAGCTAATTATTTTTATTGAAACAAAAATTAATGATGCATACCCGGATGTAGTTTTTGCTGAGTATAATCCTCAATTCTATGAGAATTGGAATGATAATAGAAACAAACTGTCTACCAATGATTTAAAAATACTGCATTTTATTTTTTCCAAAAGGAATGTGACCTCTCAGCGAGTAGTCAGAGAATTATCCATTCAGTATAGAACGCTTTTACAGTCATTAGAGGCGCTTATGGACGCACAACTTGTTGATCGAAAAGATGGGTGTTGGATTGTTCGTAATAGGAGCAATATCTTTGGGGTAAAACGTATTGAAGCCGTGGAGGCAAAGATAAGCAAGTGGGACAAAGTAATGCAACAAGCCATTTTAAACAAAACATTTGCCTCTGAAAGTTTTGTGCTGTCCAAGAGAAAACGGGAGCCAGACTCAAATGTTGTTGAGAGAATTAGCTCGTTTGGAATTGGGATTTATCTTTATGATGATAAGCAGTTTTCTTGTTATTCCCCTGCGAGCCATAACAGATTCCCATCTAACTATAATTCAATATACTTGAACGAGTGCATTGGCCGAATTCTGAACAACTGAGGAGGTATGGATGTTGATTGGTGAATTGATAAAAAAGTATCCTTCGCTGAAAGTCATAAAAACATATCCCGAATCAGGCCAAAAATGGGTTTATTTGGTTGATACTGATGCATATGGCGTAGTAATGTTGAAAATTATCAAAAGGATGGATGAGAGGATACAGCGTGAGATAGACATTGTTAACCAGAATGATATCCCTGGTGTTCCTAAGATTAAAGAGATTTCTTCTTTTCAACATAACGGGATAGAACACCATTACCTTTTCGAAGAATACATAGATGGCGAAACATTGACAGACGTTTTTAAGCGCGGCCCTCTCAATTTGCAACAGAGCCTTAAATTGTTCGAAGGTTTGCTCATTGTTGTAGCAAAACTCGAATCACTCGGTATTGTGCATCGGGATATCAAGCCAGACAATATTATCTGTGCAAAAAACGGCAGCTATTGCCTCATTGATTTTGGAATTGCAAGAAATTTAAACCTTACTTCATTGACACTAACGGCTGTTGCGGTAGGTCCGCATACTCCTGGATACGGTGCACCGGAGTTGTTTCAATATAATAAGACTAAAATAAACAGCAGGGCAGATTTGTTTTCAATAGGTGTAGTTATATATCAAGCTATCTTTGGAAAGCATCCGTTTATCACCGGCAAAGAAGCTGACCTCAATGAAGTCTGGTATCGAACGGCAACTGTAACACCCCAAGACTATCTAATACCGGGTGATACAGATAGTCAGCTTATTGGACTGATTCAAACTCTGATGCAAAAACAGGTTAGCAAACGTCCCCCAAGCGCACAAAAGGCGTTGGAATGGTATTATACAGTTTTAGGAACGCTGTCGATCTAAGCAGGAGGTGGGTATTAGATGGAATTGTACTTACAATTTGGACATGGAATGAAAGCTCTCACGCTTGATTTGGCCAAAAAGTGGAATGGTGCGTCGGTCATTTTAAGTCCACGGGACATGACGACCGATCAATTGACGGCATGGAGTAAAGATTTTGAAAAGGCTGGGGTCGAGTGTTATTTTGATCCACAATGTTATTGTCCCAAGAGCGAACTGAAACGCTTAGTTCAGTATGGATACTGGGATTGTAATCTCAACACGAATTTGCAGGCGGGTGATACTACAATCGACAAACAAATTAAAGAAATAAAGCGTTATAACGATATTGCCAATACAAAAGTGTATATTTTACCAAGTATTCTAAACAATTATGACCCGGAGTGGGCCAATCGATTCATTTCCCAATCCAAACGGTTTATTGAAGCTGCACATAAAGTGATGAATGATAAGCCTGTGTTCACAACACTTGCTTTACCAAAAGACTTTTTAGTTCAAAGCGAGGCAACCATTGAGCCGGTATTACAAGAAATCCTTGAACTTGACGTCAACGGATACTATGTCATCGCAGAAGCCTTAGATAGAAAGTATTTGATTGACAATCCCATGTGGCTTTCCAATGTGCTTCATATCTGTGCAACACTAAAAATAGCCGGTAAAAAGGTCATTTATGGATATGGAAACCATCAGTTGTTGCCGATATCTTTATTAAAAGCAGACGCAATGGCTTCGGGAACGTGGCAAAATGTTAGGAGCTTTACTAATAGGTTTGTCGACCTTGATGAGCAGAAGAGAAAAAGCACTTGGGTTTATTATCCGGAAGCACTTTCTGAGTATAAGCTATCATTTATGGACTGGGCTTTTAATAATGGATACCTGTTGTCAATGAAGTCCAAGGACAAAGATTTTTTGGATGAAAGTATCAATAAAATTTTCCAATCATCTGTTCCTCCATCTGCTACTGGTTTTAGCGAAACTGATGCGTTCAAACACTACCTTTGCTGCCTCAAACATCAAATATATCTTCTGAATAAGCAGAGTTATAAAGAAGCATTTGAGAGCTATGAAGTGCTATTAACTACTGCGGAACGAGAGATTGAGCGTCTCGAAAAAGGCGGTGTGTACGCGCAGGCTCGAAGTTTTAAAAACTTTATCGATGTTAATCGTGCTGCCATTACTCGATTGAATCAAAATCATGGATTTGCTTTAGGTATGTCTTGGAAATCAATGTAGGAAGCTTTCTGTCAACACAAGGGCTGCTACATTTTTGTATCTTTACATACAGGATGGAAAGGTTTTGGCGGTGGTGTAAATTTGATCACGGGGTTTTCAACTGAAAGAACTGCAGAATATATCGTTTTACATGACTTATATGAGAGGATCAAAAGCCATAGCTCTTTCTTCTATCCCTTTTTCTATCAACGAAATAGGGATGACACTAAACTTTCATTGGAAAACAAGCTCGAGGGATTACATCTAATAATTTGCTTTGCAAGACGGACTAAAACATATTCATCCGATGCCGCTTACTCAGCAATTACATTTCGTTCATCGCTATTTGAGCAGACAAATTATTTTTCGGCCTTGGGCGTTGCGACTATTGTTGGTGCACCTACAGGGACAAGCATAGCTCAAATTGGCTTTGGCTGTACATGCCGTTGGTTTCAGCTATATCCATCACATGATGAAAACTATATTACCTGGGAGTTTGTTGATGGCATACCATACGCACCACCAGGCAACCATATAAGCATACTAAGCGATAGTGGTTTGTTAGAGCTACTTGATCAAGCTCCTAAGTTTAGCTGGATTGAAGTGCTTTCCATTATACGCGAATGGAATCATATGTATAAAATGACACACCCAACAGCGTTGTTTAATTCTATTCCGGGACAGAAACCTGTTTTTATAGTTTATAAATAAAAGACCTTTCATTATAGAAACAACAGCAAGAAGCTGGAGTTCCGGTCAAGACATTAATTAGGCAAAACAGCCTCTCTGACCAGACATTTTATCGCTGAATACTATTGGGAATGGCATCTATATTCACCTAACTTCTCACAATTTGTCTGAAAACGTTGAAATTTCAGGCGCGAAAAGCATCGGACTTCCGGTGCTTTTCGCGTTTTTTGATAGAATTTAATAAAAAAAGAGGTTATCCGGCCAGGATTCCCTCGATAAGTGCCTTTGTTCCTATCATATTTAATTGCTCTTTTTAGATTGTAGGCAAGAAAACTAAGGCCAATCTCACCTGTAACCTTTCTAATTCCCCTGCATAATACATAGTGGGCGCCACCATACCATTTTACTGCCTGTTTCACAAAGAGAAGCATGGGTAAACCCAAGGACAGGAAGGTCCAGACTGTCAACAAGGGCATCAATGACGCGGACCGGATTATCTTCAGAGATATAGTCCTCAATGCAGTCTGGAAGAAAGGTGATCTGCCCCCTCGATTCTTTCTGAATGTACTGCATAGTATCACTTCAATCATTGACTTTTACACGTTTATTATACCATAAATTATCCCATCTGGAAATGTATAGGGCTACTTTTCGGACAGTCTCACCAAACGCCGTTTTACGGCGTTTTTTGCGTTTGGCAGGAGAATGCAGCCGAGGCGCTTGGTCAAGGAAAATTTTTTTTGATACGCTTGACAAATATAGGCTACTGCCGTAAACTTTAATCATAGATGACTCGAGTAAACTTTTGGAGGAGACAGTATGAACCAGCTTGCCAGTAAAATTCAGGATTCCGAGCTTGAAGTAATGCGTGTGCTTTGGGAGTCAGGAGACCCCCTGCCGCTCATTGAAATACGCCGTGTGCTTTCCTCACGCTGCGGGTGGGAAGATTCCACAATAAAGACTTTGCTCCGCAGACTGTTGGCAAAAGATATCGTCAAGCTGGAAAGGCGTGGAGTATACAGCGCGATTGTAACAGAAGAAGAATATAATCAGTGGTCTACACGAACTTTCGTGGAAAAGATTTTTGCCGGCAGCGCAAAAAACCTGGTGGCATCGCTGGTGTCGGGCGGTCAGCTGGACGAGAAGGACATTGAAGAGCTTTCCACGTTGTTCAACGCGGGTGGAAAACATGAATAATGCGTTCATAACAATCCTTTCCCTGTCGGTATCCGGCTCTTTACTGGCGCTGGTGCTGCTGCGTCTTGTTGTGCCGATTAGCGTGCCTGTGAATATGATGGATTCCTTGTTTGGCTTCGGCATGGAAAATCCAGGCGTGAACAGCACAGTGACTGAACAGACCGGCCTTCCGGCGGGAACCGGAACCATGCAGATAGACGGACAGACAGCCGTTCCTTTCGATACACAAACCCTCCCGGCAGCACCGCAGCAGAACAAGGCTGCGGATTCACACCGGCTTTCGAGCGTATGGAACCTGGTCAGGGATAATCTTTTTTGGATATGGCTGGCGGGTGCGGTTGCCAGCCTGGTGTGGTTCAGTACTGCGTATACATGCTTTTCGCGGCGCATTCGGCGCTCCTGCGCAGCACCGCACAGCGGCGACCTTGCGGTATTCGAACAGATGCGCGGAAATCATCGCCTCCACATGGCCTGCAGCAGCCATGTCTCCACGCCGATGCTCATTGGCATTCTGCGCCCGGTGATCGTCCTTCCTCAGCTTGCCTATGTCCACAGCGGCAAGGGCGGAGAGCTTGCGAACATACTGCGTCACGAGCTTATGCATTACAGGCGGAAAGATGTGCTTTACAAATGGCTGGCCGTAGCGGTGACGTCGCTGCATTGGTTTAACCCGCTTATGCTGCCGATCCGCAGAGAAATCAGCCGGGCCTGCGAACTTTCCTGTGACGAGGCGGTCATAAGCGGAATGCCGGCAGATGAAAAGCAATCCTACGGAAACACGCTGCTCGCGCTCTCGGCAAACAGGAAGCTGCCGTCAGGCATTCTGGCCACAACCTTATGCGAAGACAAGAAAGAACTGAAAGAAAGGCTGATCAGCATTATGCAGCACAAAAAGAAATCCAAATGGGCAGTTGCCTTGATGCTTGCTTTGGCTCTCCTGCTTACGGGCTGCGCCGCCGTGCTCGGAAACGCAGGCAGCGCGGTTATAGATGAAAACACGGCGCAGTATACAAAAGCCGGCATAAGCGATATCGCCGCGCCCCTGCAATCTGCAGCCGAAGAATTAGTGAAGACCTGCGACTTCCCTGTTTTATTGCCGACTTATCTCCCTTCTCCCAGCGATGGGAAAGAGTGGTCCGTTTCTCCTGAAGTAAAAGACGGGAGCTTTTCCATACAGCTCTATCAACTGCCTTTGGGGAACACGAGCCGGGCACGCTCGGATGCGGATTGGTACGGCGTCCTTTCCGGCAATGTCGGCGAACCTTCTGAACAGCCGCTGGAAACGCAGTTCAGGACCGGCGACAATATTACGATAAATAACATCCGCCTGCCCGACGAGATCAACGGGAGAGAATACATCGGCGACCCGGACGCTGCCGGCGGCACGGCCATCACCTGGCAAAAAGACGGGTGGCGTTTTTTCGTCACCGCGTATCCTGACGGTGGTTCGAGCACAGCGAACTATGCCCGGCAGATCATAGGCGCGATAAAAGACAGCGGGCAGGCCCTGACCGGATCGCAGGGAATGCTTTCCTTCATTTACAACGGTAATATGCCCATGACGGAAGCCTCCTGGGAAGCGGAACCCGGTGTATGGTACGCGATTAATGCACGGGAGCCCAACGACGTGATCCCGCTCCTGCAAAGCATGAAAAAGATTGGCGTCAACCCGGCCGGATCTTCGTCCGGGGAGAACAAGATCTATTACTCGTACGATATAGGCGTCGCAACCAGATTGGAAGCCAGTGCGACATCTTCCCTGAAAGCGGACCTGGACGGCGACGGAGAGAAAGAAACCGCCGAGCTCATCGCAACGGCGCGTGATTCGAGACAGTGGACGTTTGTCTACAGGGACGGCGAAACGGAAGTCTCCGTCCCGGTTTTTGAGGGATACGGCTTTGGAGTCGGAACTTCCATTGCGGCGGGGCATATCGTGGGGACAGATTCGGTTGATTTTCTCGTGTCGCTAGATACGGCGAGCACCATCGGCAGCCAGCATTATGAGCTTTACAGCTTATGGGACGGGATCCTTAAAAAAGTCGATGTATCTAAAATTACAGACGGTACGCCGTTTGAGATAAGCGTTGACGAAAGCAATCAAGCCGCGCGCCTCACGGCAAATGGCTCCGAAAAGGCGGTGAGACTTTCCGACCTCGAACTATCAGCTTATCAATATTACGGGGAGGAACTCTTTCAGAACGGGGAGGAACTCTGTCAGGCTTCCTTTATTGAAATGAAGCTTCAAAGCGTCCCCGGCTCTTATCTGCCCGAGCTTGTCACGACAGAAATGATCGCGGCCGTGCTGCCGAACGATCTGACTTATCTGCACACGATATATCACTATACCGGCGGCGAATGGAAGATTCGGAGCGTGGAATTTTACGATATGAATGCGGAAGCGGACCGCCTAGTGGAAGAGATCAGAAGGCTGCCAAAATGACGAATCAAATTCGCAGCGTACAATGGCGACTATTACGAAATAGGTGTTTTCGGCATAATTGCAGAACGCCGGTTTTAACTTCTATAAAAGGCGGCGATGCCACCGCGAATATGAATGCGGCATCTATATTTACCTAACTTCTCAAAGAAAAGGACATCTTTTGATATAATGAAAGCCACCTATTAGGGGTGGCTTTCATCGTACCTATGTCTGAAAGATCCCGTAAAACGGGGTTTTGGGTAATTACTGCCTTCTCATTGAAACCTCGCGGCATAGCGCGGCCAACTCGAAATGGCTATGATTGCTTACTTCAAGCCTGCAAGGCAAAAAAATTGCATCCCCCTCTTGCATTTAGGAGTATTTTAGCAAGGTACAAATTTTGCCGAATGCAATCCTTTATCGGAAATGCACCTCCCCGTTTTTGTTAATGAAAACGACGCGTTCAACGCATGGTTCCAAAAAGCTTCTTATTTATAATTTTCTCTCAAGATACGATTGTAGGGCATTTGCGAACTCTTCCGGACGTTCTTTTTGAGGCCAATGCTTACATCCTTCCATTAAATATATCTCACAATCGGGAATCCCCTTGCTGGCAAGATGAGCGCCTTTTACAGGAACGGCTTTGTCAAGAGAGCCGTGTATAAGCAATGTGGGGGCACTTATTTCTTCAAGCCTCCCAAACAAATCTGTCGTGAAGCCCGCAGGCGTAATCTCGCTTCTCTGAAAGGAGATGAATGGCTTTCCTGCATCAGGCTCCAGCATGGCTTTATGTATTTCAGCGACCAAATCTTCGCTCACCTTTGATTTGTCGCCAAATAAATTGTATTTTAAGGAGAATCTGATAATGGATGGATATTTGTTCGTCCATGCGTACAAATTGTCGTTGAACTTTGAACGAACAAACCAATGAATTGGCCGATGCCATGGCAATTTTTCAAATAATCCCCAGGCGTTAACCGGCACAAGAACCCTAATAAGCTCCGGATATATTAGCGCCATATTCAGGCATATACCGCCTCCTAAGGACAGCCCGATTAGGATAACGGGTTTACCCCCAAATGTTTCGATGATGCCCTTGACGATATCTGTATAAAATGCCAATGTATATTCGCCGTTTATCCGGTCGCTTGCTCCATATCCCGGCAGATCCGGCGCGATGACTTGATATCGGCTGGATAGCAACGGGATCACCTCGGCCCAGGAAAGCATTGCTGAATCCACACCAGCGCCATGCAATAGTACGATCGTATCGTTACCGTCTCCGGCGCAATAGCATGTTATACCGACGCCATTGACACGGATATGTTTTTTCTCAATTTGGTTACTCACTTATATCACCTCCACCATTGCTTCCAGTAATCATCTTCACGTATGTTGCAATAAGCTTTCTGGAATCTGTATTCACATCATCTTTGCACCAAAGCATGGAGGTTCTTTCCAAAAGTCTCAAGTTTTAAGCGATACGATTTTATCTCAATGAGGGTTACGTACTATATACTGTGGCATATTTTATGGAAGTATATGCGTTTCCTTATTTAAATTTCAAAAGACTCAAAAGCAGCGCTTTCTAGGTTATGGGAAAACAGCCTTTTTAACAGATTGGCTTAAACGAGCTGATGACGTGTATATTGCGATAGCAAGACAAGCCAACAACCCATCCCGCTCTCAGGTGATTTTCGAGCCGCGTCATATCATTAACCTTGAGATAAATATTGGCTGCGAAACGCTGTTCTGGAAGCAACCGATTGTAAAGCAATGCTGCTTCCGTTTTTTCTGTATATATAATATAAATTGAAATTCGGGTGAATTATATGACTAAAAGCACCCTGCGAACAGGAATTTGTCAGGAAGAGTTATACCCTGCGAAAGGATATTAAAAATGATATTCGAAGGAACTGCAAACAAACAAATGCCCACAATTATTTTGATGCATGGCGGCGGCCTTTCTTCTTGGTCCCTGCAAAGTGTCGTTGAACATCTACAATCTGAATTTCATATAGTTACCCCTATCATTGATGGCCATGGCGAGAATGGCGATGAGGAATTTGTAAGCATCCAGGATTCCGCTGAAAAACTTATCGATTATATTGATGCAAACTATAATGGTAAAGTATTCGCAGTTGGTGGATTGTCAATCGGTGCACAAATAATAACAGAGGTCTTATCTCAAAGAGCAGATATTGCACAATATGCCATTATTGAAAGTGCATTGGTATATCCAATCAAAGGAACTGCGGCTATGACTATTCCGGCATATAAACTTTTATATGGATTGGTTAAGAGCAGGTGGTTTTCCAAACTGCAGGCAAAAACGCTTTGTGTTCCTGACGATATGTTTGAAAAGTATTATCGAGATAGTCTGAAAATATCAAAGCAATCGCTGATCAATATAACATTGAGTAACGGTAATTATAACTTAAAAAACAGCATTGAGGATACCCAATCAAAGGTTTTGATTATTATCGGAGAAAATGAAATTGGAGTTATGAAAAAATCTGCCCAACGGTTGCACGAAGCCATCAAAGACAGCGAGCTTTACATCGCACCGGCAATGAGACATGGCGAATTGAGTTTAGTGCATCCTAAAAAGTATGTTGAATTGCTGAAGTCGTTCTTTGCTCAATGTTGAAGGCTTAATAAATTTCTGTTTATCGCCAATCAAGACATAATGGAAGGGCCAGCCACTCCAATATGTCTTGATTGACCCTCCCCATTGGCTGAGGCCAATGGGGAGTTTTGCTTCTTGCTCAAAATCTCATGACAATCAGACATCTTTCTTTTTTAGCCACCACACGGCGAACAGCGTCGGCAATAGTGTAAACACAGCGCAGGAAACAAAAAATGGAAGGGTATCTCCGGCCGTCAGGTACCCGCTGCCGTTGGCATTCATACCGAGTGCCAGCAAGGAATAGGGGCAGAAA
The DNA here is from genome assembly GCF_002316705.1 of Syntrophomonas sp. UBA1041. Taxonomy (NCBI): domain Bacteria; kingdom Bacillati; phylum Bacillota; class Clostridia; order Eubacteriales; family Syntrophomonadaceae; genus Syntrophomonas; species Syntrophomonas sp. UBA1041. Next base: position 7,803 of record NZ_DCEA01000090.1, on the reverse strand, counting down.
AGTCCCCATCCCGAACTCGCCATGACAAGCCCCAGGATGCCTCCCATCAGTGCGATCCCCACGGGGATGGCAAAGCTTTTGACGATCATTGAGAGGGCCAGTTGCACCGACGCGATGGATAGGCCCGCGCACGCACCCAGAAGAAGCCAGCGTGGTAAGTCGGAAGGCACCGCGCCCGGCAATCCCGCATATTTCCCGCAGGCAATGAACAGCGCGCCGGTGAGCGTCTGCGTCAGAAGGACCAGTCCCGCTGAAACGATGAGCTTTCCCGTGAAAATACTCTGCGCCGAAACCGGAAGGGTCATCAGGCTGTTCCAATTGTTTTCCCGATGTTCCAGCCGCCATTGATAAGCGCACAGCACGCCGATAAGCGACGGCAGGAAGAAGAAGCTGGAAAAGATTGTGTGCTGCGTCCATAAGCTGTACCATTCTTTTGTGAGGATACTGATGTTCTGAAGATAGTTAAAGGTGCCCATAACAGCCGCCAGAAGCGGCAGTGTGAAAAAGGCGATCCATACCGGCGCGCGGCGCAGCTTTAGGATTTCAATTTTTACGACAGTGAACAGCACGGCTTACACCTCCCTTTTAACAAAACTTTTGCGGCCAAACCAATATAAAATCACGAGGGCGGCGGTGAGCAGCGCACAGTCCGCGACCGGGAACGGCGCCCGGTAATACGTCACGATGCCCGCGGCCCGGTCCCAGTCCATGTGCACCGTGGAAAGCAAACCGTAATAGGCGCTGGGCACCAGCCGCATGACCCACGCCGGAAAGAACATCGCCATCAGGCCGAGAAAGCCTGTGATGAGCCCCGCGGCCAGCGGGATGAACTGGTTGACGTGCCGCAGCGCAAGGATTTGAAGAAACAGCGCCAGGAACAAGCTGCACAACAGCTGTGAGCCGAAATACAAGACGAAGTCCGCGGTCGGCGTTGGGGAACCGAAGCCTTTGACGTGTCCCATCAGCAAAATGACCGCTATCTGGAACCCCACTGCCGCTGCAAGATGAATGCCCGCGCAGAGAAACTTCGCGTCGAACAGCGTGCCGGAGGGTTGCATCGTAAACAGTACCTTCAGGGCGCTGCCCTTGTGTTCGATGTCACACAGTCTGGAGACAAGCACCGCGGTCATCACGGGCAGCACAATGGAATTAAGCATGGTAAACTGGTACAGACTCTCCAGGTACCCCTGGACAAGGTCGCGGGCATCGATGCGCCGAAAGGCCCATATAAGCCACAACGCCTGCATCCCGCTCATAGCCGCAACAATGAGCCAGTAATGCTTGCGACGGGCCTTATAGAATTCAAGCCGCAGCATGTTCATAAAGCCGCCTCCGTTCCGGTCATCTCCAGAAAGATGTCCTCAAGGCTCTTTTCGCGCTGTTCCATGCGCATAATCCCTATGCCGTTTTGCGCCAGTAAAAGGCTTGCCTCTGCCGCCTGTTCGTCCGTAAGCTGCGGCAGTGTAAGCCAGCCGTCCGTGCCTTTGGAATTCGGCAGAAGCGTTGCGGCCCGCTCGTTGTCGCTGGTGCGCAGCGCCAGATGGCGGCTGCTTTTGGCATGCAGAGACGCAAGGGTGTCCTGAAACACAAGCTCGCCTTTTCGGATGATGCCCACATGGTCGGCAATCTGGCCGATCTCAGACAGAAGATGACTTGATACCATTACCGTCATGCCATACTGAGCAGGGAGAGATTTAATCAGCTCCCGCATTTCCTGTATCCCGGCGGGGTCGAGGCCGTTTGTGGGTTCATCCAGAATCATCAGCTTTGGCCTGCCCATCAGCGCGGCGGCGATTCCAAGTCGCTGCTTCATGCCCAGAGAAAATTTCGAAGCCTGTTTATTGCCAGTCCCGGTCAGTCGTACCGTGTCCAGAGCCGCATCAATTTCTCCCTTGGGCAGGCCACGCAGCGAACGCACGATCTCCAGATTCTCCCGGGCCGTAAGATGGCCGTAATAGCTGGGCGAGTCGATGAGGGAGCCCACATTTCGAAGGACGGACAAGCGGTTCTTCTCGTTTACGTTCTGTCCCAGCACGCAGATATCTCCCTCGGTGGGATGCACAAGTCCCAGCAGCATCTTCATTGTCGTGGTCTTGCCCGCGCCGTTCGGGCCAAGAAAGCCGTATACCGTTCCGATGGGAACGGCAAGACCGATACGGTTTACGGAAACTTCCTGTCCATAGCGCTTGGTAAGGCGGTCGGTAGTAATACAATAGTCCATAGCAGATCTCCTTCCTGTTTTCCTCCACAGGATACCGCGCCCGCCTTACATGTCGCTGACGACAGGCTTACATTTACCTTAAATTTTCAGTTTTTCCGCAGCGGCGCAACAGCAGACTATTATAATAGAAGCATAAACGGCAGAAAGGAGCGGGTACTGTGCAGGATATACACGAAGCGCGGCTGCTTCTGGTGGATGACGAGCCGGAAGTGCTGGCCATGCTGGATACCCTGCTGCGGCAGGAAGGATTTGATCAGATCAGGACCGTGCTCACTGCGGCGGATGCTTTGACCGTCGCACAGGATTTTGCGCCGCAGGCAGTGCTGTTGGATGTGATGCTTCCGGACGGCGACGGTTTTGGACTGTTTTCGCAGCTGCGGCGGCAGGCGGACGTCCCGGTACTGTTTCTTTCCGCGCGGGACGAGGACGAGGCGCGTCTGCGGGGGCTGGGCCTTGGCGCGGATGATTATATCACAAAACCATTTCTGCCTCGGGAGCTGACGCTTCGCCTTCAGGCTGTCCTGCGCCGTACCTATATGACCGAGCCCTCTTCGCCGGAACGGATTCTTCTTGGCGGCGTGACGGTGGATATGAGCAGTGGCGCCGTGACGGGAAACGGAGAAGAAAAGATACTGACCGCAAAGGAATACGCATTGCTTTCCAAGTTGAACGAAAACCGTGGCCATATCGTCACGATGGACAGCCTGTGTTTGGCGGCGTGGAATGACGAGAACATCGGCTATGATAACACGTTGATGGTACACATACGCCGCCTGCGGGAAAAGATCGAAGCTGATCCTTCCCACCCGCGCTGGCTTATCACGGTGCGCGGTCTGGGATACCGGCTGCTGAAGGAGGCGAAGGCGCCATGAAGCCCAAACGCGCACTGCACAGCGCATTGCGGCTGGCAGCCTTGCTGGCGGCTATTTTAGCGGTAGGTTTGGTGGTGAACATCGGGCTATTTTCCTATGCGGTCGTTACTCTTTCAGATAAAGGAAGTGAGCCGCGGGTCTCCCCATACGCCGAGGCACTGGGGCATACCAACGGCGGCTACATGCTTCCTGAAGAAATAATGGATGCTCTCGCGGCAAACGACTATTGGGCCATGCTTATTTCCGATGAAACGGGAAAGGTCGTATGGGCGTATGAAAAACCTGTAGAAGTAGCGGAGCAGTATACCCTTTCCGATGTGGCCGTTTTTTCCCGCTGGTATCTTAACGATTATCCGGTCAAGGTATGGGGTGTGGAAGACGGCCTGTTTGTACTGGGCGCACCTAAGGATTCGGCCTGGAAATATCCGCTGGAAATGCCGGTTGCACAACTTTATTTCTGGCCCGTTTGGTTTGGGGTGGCTCTGGTGTGTAATTTTCTTGTAATTCTGACCGTATCCGTGCGGATGACGGGACGCTGGCACAAAAACAGGGACGCGGCACGCGCCGAATGGATATCGGGAGTTTCTCACGATATCCGGACACCGCTTTCGGTGGTGCTCGGCTATGCCGCGAGCCTGGAGAACGGAGGTGCTCTGCCGGATAAGCAAAGGCAGCAAGCAGGTATTATCCGCCGCAAGGGAGAAGAAATGCGTTTGCTTATTGCCGACCTGAATCTTGTAAGTCGTCTGGAATACGCCATGGAGCCGCTGCAAACCGAACGTCTTTCCATGGCTGCGCTTGTCCGCGAAGCGGCGGCGGATTTTCTGAATGCCGACCTGGATGAAAAATACCCTGTTGAGGTAGAAATCGACCCTGCCGCCGTAGCTTTGCAGCTGCGCGGCGACAGGGCGCTGCTGGTTCGCCTGCTTAATAATCTGATTGGCAACAGTGTACACCACAACCCGCAAGGCTGTTCGATTCGGATTGAATTATGCGCGGAAAGAAAACTGCTCCGGCTGACTGTTCAGGATGACGGAACAGGCTTTTCTGATGAGCAGTTGGCGCTTTTAAACCGGAATACGCTTCCCGAAGCATCTTTGGGTCATGGGTTGGGGCTTCGCATTGTGAAGCGTATTGTGGCGGTCCACGGGGGCCGCGTCCGCTTCAGAAACGACCCCTCCGGAGGCTGCAGCTGTACGGTGTGGTTAAAAGCAGATAGCAAAAAACGGAAATTTCATATTGATTCCTTGGTTTTATAATATCGGAACTCATAACGGGATGGCCTCTTTTATTTATTGATAGAGTGCTTGATCATGTGCTGCTGCGATAGCGGCGCGGTAGATAGCCTCCTTGCTAGGGAAATAACGCAACAGCCCGGCTTTCGAATACTGTATGGCATCCGCGATCTGCTGCAAGGACGGCATATGAAAAAAGCAAACATCGGACTGTAGAATTACTTGGCGGACAAATGACTGCAGCATCCAAAGTGGATGAGGTATTGGTTACTTATTGTTCCAGTGCGAAGACATCACACCCCTCTGGCATTGCAGAAAGCGCTATATTATATAATAATGATCCTGTCGCGGCATTAGGTTCGGTAGATATAGTTGGAGGGTAAGCAAATGAATGATATGAGCAAATATGTCGAACGATTTTTTAACGAGCTTGAGGTTTTTGAGGACGTGAAGCGCGGCCACTGCTACAAAATATTCATGCGTCAGGCTATATTCGAGTTTCTAAAGCATGAAACAAAAGAGACCGCGTTTGCGGTTTACCGCACATTTTTCGACAGCTATCGGATCAGGCTACCCGGAGCATCAAATCCTTTTATCGACCTGCTGGATGTGCTGAAAAGCTACGAAGAAAACGCCGCGCTCCTTATTGATAAGCAACGCGATCACTACATTCATTCCGTCAATGTTTTTATTCTCGGCCTTTGCGTTCATGCGCAGAATACCCATTACCGCGCCGCTTTTCGCAAAATCATACTGGGCGCAGACGACTATCCCCATGCCTACAGTACAAAAAACGAGGAGTTCTTTTACCGCTGGGGGCTGGCCTCGCTGTTTCACGACGTAGGCTATCCCGTGGAAATCGTTGGACGGCAGATCAATAAATTTATCGATTTTACCACAGCCGTGGAGGACGAAGGCGAACTTGTTAATGTCCAGCTTTCATTTGCCAATTTTGACAGGCTTAACCGCATTTCCGAAGTGATTCCCAAGCGTGAATTTACGCGCTGCTATTTTGACCGTTATGAGGACAGCGTATATATCGATACGCTCAAGCCCGTGGATCTACTGGCGCATAGAATCCATACCTCCCTTGACATTGACTTGAAGGCTGTCAAATACGCGCTGGATGATTTTGTCCACGTGATGGCGAAATTCGGATTTGTCGATCACGGCTATTACAGTGCCATCATTGTATTAAAATGGTACGGTTATCTGATCCAATCGGCGAACTACAAGCCGGAGTATTTTTTCTGGCCTGTTCTGGATAGCGCCAGCGCTATTCTTCTGCACAACTGCTATAAGAATATGATGCAGAAAAAGCCCTTTCATCTCGGCGCGCTCAGCCCCTCCACGCACCCGATCGCATTCCTTCTGATCCTCTGCGATGAGCTTCAAGAGTGGAATCGCGAGGCCTATGGCATCCAGGATAAGCAGCGCACGCTGGCCGCAGAAGCGAGGCTCACAATTACGGACAGCCGATTGGATCTCACATTGATCACCCATAACGGCTCGCTATCGGTGGATTTCTCAAGAGAAAAGAAAAAATTACTCTACAGGCTGCTGGCGCTGGATGAACTCTTTAACACGGTATCCATCCACTGCAAGGCGTTGAAAAAACCGACGCTTCCACCTAAGTACACAGGAATCATTCCCCGTCCTGCATTGGACGACCTTGAGCGGCTGGCCCGTGCCATACATGAGTTATACAATGAAAAACAACAGGAGCGCTATTCCGATAAGCCACTGAAATATCCTGATTTTGATACGCTGCCCGACGCGCTGAAATATTCCAACCTGCGCCAGGCCATGGACATCCCGGAAAAGCTGCGTCATATGGGCTTTGTCATGGGCCCGGCGGACCCCGCGAAGGAAAGCGTTGCCGAAATCCCGCCGGAGTATGTGGAGGTTCTGGCCCAAAAAGAGCACGAGGCGTGGGTTGCCGAACGGATGTCGACAGGCTGGACGCCGGGAGCGGTTGTGGATGCAGCCAAAAAGCGGACCCCCTATCTTGTTCCTTACCATAAGCTGCCGGACGACATCAAACAGCTGGACCGTGACCCGGTGCAGAACATGCCCGTGCTGCTTGCGCGCATTGGCATGGCGATATATCGAAAGGAGTAACTGAATATGGGGATTTTTGACCGATTTAAAAAACAAGATAGCCCGGCTGAGAGCATACTTATCCCAAATGTAGGGCGGATGCCTTTCCCGGCCTACCGGGGGAATGAGCGGTACATTTTTATCAGCTATGCCCACGTGGACTCCGAGAAGGTGTTCGCGCAGATCAAGGGCTTCAACGAAAACGGCTACAACGTCTGGTATGACGAGGGCATTGCCCCGGGGAACGAATGGACGGACGAGATTGCCGACGCATTGGAAAAATGCTCGTTGTTCGTGGTTTTCATCACGCCCGCGTCAGCTGGCTCGCTAAATGTACAAAATGAGATAAACTTTGCTATCGGCGATAAAAAGCCGTTTCTTGCCATCCATCTCGAGGAGACCGTCCTGCAGGGGGGACTCAAGCTGCAGATCGCAACCAAGCAGGCCATTCTTCAATACAAGATGACCGAGGAGGAATACCTCTATAAATATACCTCCGCGTTCAAGCGGCTGGGAATGCGGCGAAACGTGGGCTATACCCCGCAGGCGCCGCAAACGCCCGCATCACCGGCCGGCCCGGCGGCAGAGAGCTGGCCCGTTACCGCGCACAGCAATCCCGCTGTCGGCGCGCCAATCGGCCATGACATCATAACCATCGGCGACTTTCAGATCGAACACGGGCTGCTGAAGGAGTATCTGGGAACCGAACCGAACATCAAGCTGCCGGACGAGGTGGAAATTATCGGGCGCACCTCCTTTGGAAAAGGGAGCAGGTTCATCGAAACGGTCGACCTCAACCGAACGGGGGCACTGCTCAACGACGCGTTTTTAAATTGTCCGAACCTGCGTGAAATCAAAATTCCCCGCTCCGTCACCACCATTTTGCCCAGGGCCTTTGTCAACTGCCCCAAGCTGACGCTCTATTGCTATCGGGATCACCTGCCGGCGGTGTTTGAGGATCATTTCGGCGGCAAGGAAATCATTTATCTGGATGACGATTCAGAGGCGGCGAAAGCCGCTGCCTTTGGCGCGTGGGTCGGAAGGCAGAAGGAGCTGGAGCAAAAAAACGGGGAAAACAGCTGAGCGGCAGAATAATTTCTGGCGATTCTTAAGCAAGCGAATGCAAACAGGAAAAGATCTGTTTCACCACGATTGCCCAAATCATTATTAAATGGAAATAGCTTCCCGGCACATTGTGAATTTTGTAAACGCCCCCGGCCTCGTCGCAGGAAATGAAGGCGTTTTCCCGCCGCAGCTTTTTGAGGATTTCCCCGGCGTGGTTTTCCTCCGTCACATAACGCGCCTGTTCCGTCGTAAAGGCGTCCATCACGGAGAGGCGCAGCAGGAATTTTGGTACCGTCAATAGTCTTTCGCA
>NZ_DCEA01000108.1:20419-20623 GCF_002316705.1 Syntrophomonas sp. UBA1041 | reverse complement strand
CTATGAGGAATTGAAACTCCCAGACTGAAGCCATGGACTCCGGCTCCGGCAGGTTTTTAGCTTGCCTATGAGGAATTGGAACCTGGGCGGAGCAATCGCGGATACTGATGTAAGCATGGGTTTTAGCGTACCTACGAGGAATTGAAACAAAGATCATCAACAGTGGTAATCTTATTGGGCGCAATCGTTTTTAGCGTACCTATG
>NZ_DCEA01000108.1:19632-20218 GCF_002316705.1 Syntrophomonas sp. UBA1041 | reverse complement strand
CCTATGAGGAATTGAAACTGTAACGGTAGCCTGTTATGCCGCCCAGGTCTTTGGATTCGGGCCGGCCCATAGTTACACTGAAGCTGCAGCGTAAATCAACTGCAGCCGGCATTGATTTCAAGACCTGCCCTCTACGGACAATTCATGGGCTGGGCTTAATCGATCAAGCCCGAGCTATCCTCTTCCCAAATTCAACCGCTTCTTGCTGCCTGGCCGGATCCGGGTTCCACTGACTGCGAAAACCCGCGTCTATCACCTCAAAGCCTGCATTTTGCAGGAGTTCGCTCAATATTTTGATCGACTCGCCGCTCCACCCATAACAGCCGAATGCGGCGGCTTTCTTGTTCTTGAACTTCAATTCCTTCAGCAGATGGGCAAAGCCTGCCACCGAATGCAGAATACCATTGTTGATGGTGGGAGAACCGACTACCACCAGCTTGGATTTGAACACCTCTGTAATCACATCGTTCGGGTCGCTTTTGGGCAGATTGTGCAGCTTTACGGTAACATCCGGGTCGGCCAGCTGGATGCCTCGGGCTATATTCTCCGCCAGAACCCTGGTGCCGTTCCACATGGTGTCATAGAC